>DATIED010000154.1:0-4320 GCA_035455965.1 Spongiibacteraceae bacterium | reverse complement strand
TGCGCTACAAGCGCAGGTTTTTAACAGCGAATTATCGGTAATGTCCATGTCTGAAAAAAATATCGTACTCGAATGCCGCGACCTCAATAAATCCTACGAAGAGGGTCCGCAGGTTCTGCACGTGTTGAGCGGTATTAATTTGCAGGTGCTGCGCGGCGAGCGCATCGCCATCGTCGGCAGTTCCGGTTCGGGTAAGTCGACGCTGTTGAATCTGTTGGGCGGTTTGGATACGCCAAGCAGCGGCGCGGTGTACGTGCAGGGCGAAGCGATTTCCGCGCTCGACGAAAAGCGCCGCAGTCAGCTGCGCAATCGCACGCTCGGTTTCGTGTATCAATTCCACCATTTGCTGGGTGAATTCAGTGCGTTGGAAAACGTCGCGATGCCGCTGCTGATTCGCGGCAATAAAGTAAGCGACGCCACGCACGCCGCGCGCGCGATGCTGGAGCGGGTCGGCCTCGGCGCGCGTCTGCAACATAAGCCGGCGGAATTGTCCGGTGGCGAGCGCCAGCGCGTAGCGATCGCGCGCGCGCTGGTCGCGCAGCCGGTGTGCGTATTGCTCGACGAACCGACCGGCAATCTCGATCGCACCACCGCCGAGAATATTCATAATTTAATGCTGGAGTTGAATCGCGAATTCAACACCTGTTTTGTCGTGGTGACGCACGATCCGCTGTTGGCGCAGCGCATGGATCGCACCCTGCATCTGCGCGACGGCGTGTTGGCGGCACTATGATATTTAATCCCTATAGCGTATTTATCGGCACGCGTTACACCGGCTCGCGGCGCGGTTCGCGCCTGACGACATTTTTGTCGCGCACCGCGATCACGGGTCTGGTGATCGGTGTCGCGCTGTTGATTCTGGTGTTATCGGTGATGAATGGCTTCGAGCGCGAAATGCGCGAGCGCATTCTTGGCCTGATTCCACACGTCAATTTATTTCCGAGCGACGAACACAGCGATTGGCAGGCCACGGCGCAGCGCGTCGAGAAAATGCCGGGGGTAGTCAGCGTCACGCCGTTGCTGCAACTCAATGCGATGGTGGTGAACGGCGAACGCGTGGCGACGACGCTGGTGTTCGGCATCGATCCGCAGCGCGAGGCGCGCGTCACTGCGCTTGGCCATTTCATCGCACCCGCCGCCGTCGACAAACTGGCCGCCGATGCGCAGGCGATTGTATTGGGCCGCGGTCTGGCGGAAAAATTAGGCGTGAGTAGCGGCGAGCGCGTCACCGTGGTGGTGCCGGATGCGGCCGCCGGCAGTGGGCAATTGCGGCCGCGCATCGTGCGCTTCACGGTGGTCGGCACGATAGCGAGCGGCACCGAACTCGATGAAAGCCTCGCGCTGTTGCGCCTGGATGCAGCGCAGCAACTTGGCGGCAGCGGCGATGAAAGCGTCGCGCTGCGCGTGATGGTGCGCGATTTATTCGCGGCGCCGCGCATTGCCAGCGAGTTGTGGCGCGATCTTGAAGGCCATTACTACGCCAGCGATTGGACCGTCAGCCAGGGCAATCTGTATTCGGCGATCCAATTGTCGAAACAACTGGTCGGCATGATGCTGGCGATCATCATCGCGGTGGCGGCATTCAACGTCGTTTCGGCACTGGTGCTGGTGGTCAACGATAAACAAAGCGACATCGCCATTTTGCGCAGCCAGGGAGCGACCTCGTCCGGCATTATCAAAATATTTTTAGTGCAGGGATTTTTAGTCGGCTTGATCGGCACGGCGATCGGCGTTGTGTGCGGCGTGCTGTTGTCTTTGGTGGTGACGGATTTGGTTGCGGCGCTGGAGCATTTGTTACATATCCAGTTTTTGAAAGCCGACGTATATCCGATCAGTTATCTGCCATCGGATTTGCGCTGGCCCGATGTGTTGCGCGTCGCGCTGACGGCGTTGGTAATGAGCACGCTGGCGGCGTTGTATCCGGCCTGGCGCACCGCCAAAGTGCAACCGGCACAGGCATTGCGTTACGATTAAACGGGTGCTGCGTTACGATTAAAGACGCGGCGTAGGTCAGTACATACCTCGATTCAGTCAACCGAATTGTTCATGGTTCAGGTAAGCATTCCGGTGCGGCGCTTTTGCTGAGATTTTGGCGAATAGTGGTACACACTGCAGCGCCTTCCATAGGGCAATCCTGCAAGGCTTTACCAATAATAATTTTGGTTTCGTTGCAGCCAATAATTTCGCCAAGATGCTGGGTAATAAATTTCAAATACGATGGGTGTTGATGCGCCAATTCGATAAGCTCTGGTAGTGTCTGCCACTGATAAGCGAGGGTTGTTCCTATAAAATCAGAAATTCCTTCGCTGACTTCGCCGTCATCGTACCGAGGGGGATAAGTCTGGTACCACAGCAACAGATCCTGCCAGCTTTTCAGCGCATCCACTTCATTGCTTGCAGCAATGGCTAGCGCCTGGCTGTGATCTGCAGCGCAGCAAAGAGGAGCGAGGCCGAGGAGAAGTGCTAGCGCAATGGCTTTCAATAGGCATCCACCTGCAAATAATCAGCGCAAAATTTGCTAATGAGCCAACCTTACCGGCAGTAATCGAGAGTTGCAACGGTCAAGGGGCTCAGACTGTCTCCGATTTTCAAATCAGGTTTTTTAGTCACGATAGTGACGGCGCGGGTGGCCACCATTTTTTTCGAGAAATTTTCTGTTGTTCGAGTGTGAAAAGTGTTGCAAAAAAACGGCGACCATTGGCCGCCCTTATCGCCCGCAATAATTTTTATACTTTCGCTTTGCGCCGCCGCGCAGCGGCACTCAGCCCAATCAAACCGGAACCAAACAACCATGCAGCGGCCGGTATCGGTACTGCTTGCGGAGTCAGCGTAAGGTTGCCATCCAGATACAGTCCCGCCATAGTGCCCAGAACAATGGCCTTGCCAGCAGCGCTATTGAAACCCGCACCATTCACCACGCCGTCCCACAGGCCGGGTAGGGCAGTGGTGCCCGGCGCAAGTAACAAACCGGCAAGGGTCTGTGAGGATGGGGCGAGTCCAGAGTAAGGAGATGCGGCGTTGTCCGCGTAGGCACCCGTAGCTCCGTTGATGAATACCGGCTGAGCGTCGGAGACATCAGCAACAGGGAATGGTAGCCAAGAATATGTGTAGGGAGGGGGGGTAACCTCGGCATCATCCTCGGTACCATAAAAGAATCCTGCGATACCACCAGCCGTGAAAGTAACACCGGAACCGGCAGCATAATGCCCGTCGGTAAAATTAAAGTTGATGTTAATGGGCGGGAGGCCGCCGCCCGTAAAAAATACAGCACCGGCCAGCGTCAGATTGCTGCTGTCGATGGAGCCATTGTCGTCTTCGTCTTCGTCGGTGGCAGTGCCAGCAATGGCAAATCCCGTGTAAGAACCATCGTATTCGGCGCTTATCAGGTTAAGGGTGCTCATCCACAGTTGCGCACCGGTAATATTTGACGTGACATTGTAAGTGGTTGATGCACTGGCGCCAGTGGTCAGGCAAGCGATGAGGGTGGTAGTAGCTAGCAGTGATTTTTTCATTGCTGTCGTCCTTGTTTTTATATTATTCCCTAAACGACGAATGACGCTGCGCTAGTTGTCAAGGCTTCAGATTCACTTTATCGATTGGAGCGGCAGCGTTGCCGCGCGCGCCAGCGCGCAATCACATGCAGGCGCCACGCGATGCGCACCAGACCGGCACCGAGAAATGCCGCGCCCAAGCCGCAAACCAGGCAACCCAATAATAACGGCTGCCAGATATGCACGAACTCCATGCGTAACCAATGCAGCGATAACTCGAATTCAATATGCAGTGGCGGTTGTTGCAGCAGTTTTGCGCCGACTTTATAGGCCATAAAAAATTGCGCGGGTATGGTGATGGGATTGGATATCCAGATGGCCGCCAAACTGATCGGTAGATTCGCGCGCCACCAGATAGCAACCAGGGCAACCATAATGATATGCAGCGGTAGTGGCACGAATGCAACCAGGAAGCCGATAAATACCGCGCTCGATACCGAATAACGATTCAGGTGCCAGAGGTTGGGATCTTCGAGCCAATGGCGAAACAGGCGCAGCGAACGATGTTGGTTGATCGTTTCGCGGCTGAGCGTAAAACGCCGAAAAAACTTACGCGCCATCGATAGCGTCCGATGCGACCGCGCGGGAGTTTTGTGCAACCCGGTCGCAGCTCATGTTATCGAATCGTTTAGTCGGCGCTGTCATCGGTGGTCGCTTATTTAATCTATATGGATGTTCCGGACCGGCGCGTATGTTAAGACGCGCGACGGCCGCGCTATTATGCCGTCAGATTCGTGTCAGACAAAGTATGCCTGCCCGATCAGGGTTG
>DATIED010000153.1:0-6706 GCA_035455965.1 Spongiibacteraceae bacterium | reverse complement strand
AGCTTCGATAAGTACACCTTCATGCCCCGAAAAAGAGACCCCCTACACCCCACTGTCAAGTTCAATGTGGAATTCGGTGTTGGTGGTTCAGTCGGTTTTTAAAGACCTAAAAAATACCGGGTGCCGAGTTCATTCCAAGTTTCAGTCTTGATGGTTCGATAAAAAATATTGGAATCAGCTTGATAAAAACCGTTTAACTACAGTGTTCGACTTTTACTTTTTAGTAGTTGAAAAAAGACGGCACGATTCAATAACTCCGCAGTCTTTAACTAACAACTAAAACCCAACAACTATCTTCTCGAGGGTACTCCCATGCGTAAAGTAGCAATCGTGACCGGCGCGACGCGCGGTATCGGCAAGGCATGTGCGATGAGTCTGGCGCGACAGGGATTCGATATCGTCGCCACCGGGCGTACGGTAAAAGAGGGCGATGGCCGCGTGAATACGCCGTTTATCGACGATTTGCGCCACGTGGCGGTGCCGGGCAGTTTGGAGACGACCGTGCGTGATATCAAAGCACTGGGCCGCGAAGTGCTGGCGGTGCCGATGGATGTGCTCGATCGCAAGTCGATCGATAATGTCGTTGCGCAGACCATGGAAACTTTTGGACGCATCGATTTATTGCTCAACAATGCGCTGTATAGCGGTCCGGGTCTGATGTATCCGCTGGCCGAGTTCGATATCGATCAATTGGAAAAAAGTGCGCTCGGCAATCTGGTGAATCAGGCCTATATCACGCAATTGGTTTTGAAGGTGATGCTGAAGCAGAAGCAGGGCACCATTATCGGTTTGAGTTCCGGTGCGGCCGTGATGGCGCCGCCGGTGCCGGTCGGTAAAGGCGGTTGGGGCTTTGTGTATGGTGGGCCGAAAAGCGGTTTTCACCGCATCAGCGAATTCGTGCACGTCGAGCATAAGGACGACGGTATTCTCGCGTTCAATGTCGAGCCCGGTTTTACGGTCACCGAGGCTACGCTGGCGATGTTCGGTCCCGACGCGGCGACCAGCGCCGGTCTTGCCGAGGCGACCAAGCCGGAGGTCACCGGCGATGTCGTTGCCTGGCTGGCGACGCAGCCGGAGGCGCAGGCTTTGGCCGGCACCTTGATCAGTACGCCGAGCTTTTTTAAACAGCGCGGTATTGTGTTTCCCTGACGATTGTTATTACATACCGGCCGCCATGTCGATCGCTAACCGGTCGATCCTCAGTTTCTGTCGATGCCGCGCGCCGCAAGGGCTGCGCGGCTCATGTCGCCGATCGTTGCGGCTTCGCTGTCGCGCCGATCGATAACTTATCGGCCGGTGCGGAGATTAAACTTTGGTAACTATTAACCTGGCGACCCAATAGATCACCCCGATGTATTGGGTCTACGCGGCAAATGCCGCATGAAACGCATCCTGCGTTTGTTATTAACCCGGCAATAAAGATCGCCGGGTTAATGATTTCCGTTGCCCCATTGATACGCCGCTGTTGCAGGGCACTCACTATAAGGAAAAGTAGCATGAAAGATTTTAAAGGTAAGGTTGCGGTCATCACCGGCGGCGCCAGCGGCGTCGGTCGTGCGATCGGCGAACGTCTCGGTCGCGAAGGCGCCAAAATTGTTATCGCCGATATCGAACAGGGCGCGCTCGACAAGACCGTTGCCGAATTCGCCGCCAAAGGTATCGAAGCGATCGGTCACGTCACCGACGTCACCAAATTTGAATCGGTCTCCGCATTGGCGGATCGCGCATTCAGCCACTTCGGCAAAGTGCATTTGTTATTCAACAATGCCGGTGTCGGCCCGCGCGAAGCGCAGAACGTATGGGACTCCGGTCTTAACGAGTGGGCGTGGGGCTTCAACGTAAACGTCTGGGGTGTGGTACACGGTATCAAAGCATTTTTGCCGCGCATGGTTGAGCAAAACGAAGAAGCGCATGTGGTGAACACCAGCTCGGGCAACGGCGGTCTGTTCTCGCTGCCGGGTTCGTCGATTTACGCGGCCACCAAGGCAGCGGTAACGGCGATCACCGAGACACTGTATTACAACCTGTCTATGCAGGGCTCGCCGATCAAGGTCTCCTGCCTATACCCGGGCCCGAACATCGTGCGTACCGGTATCTACAGCTCCGACCGTGTACGTCCCGCCGACCTGCCGGCCGATCCAGCCAACGTCAATACTGGTATTAACAGTGCCGAAGATGTGCAGGCGATCATGAAGAATTTCCTCGGCAAGGACATCGACATCACCACGCCGGAAGATGTAGCCGAGAGCACGTATCAAGGTTTGATCAAGGATGCGTACTGGATTCTACCGCTCAACGAGCGCGGTGAAGAAGCATTGCGTACGCGTACCAAGCAAATTCTTGCGCGCGAAAATCTGACGCCGCCGGATGTCCTTTAGGACGAGTTGCTAGTTGTTGGTGATTAGTTGTTAGTTGATTGCCGGCAATTTTAGCGATATTTTTAGTAGCTGCAGTACCCGAAAACGCGTCGCTGTTTATACAAAGCGATGCGTTTTTTTATTTTAAAAACTGACAACTCGCAGAAAGCCCGTCGACCGATACTCTTTTCAAAACTTCTTGGTATTGGTCGACAGCGGCAGGGCTTTCCCGTTGGCTTCTTTCGATGTTATCGCTCTCTGGCAAGGTGAGATATAAACGAGCGCGCTTCCAGTGTTTTGAAAAGAGCATTCGCTCACCGGGCTGTCACGTTCTCTGCCATCGAATTTTCTAAAACCTAAAACCTAAAACCTAAAACCTATCTCCTCAAGTCCCTGCTATTCAAATGAAAGTTGAGATCGGCGGCGATATTTTTGCGCATTATTTTTTCTTGCGCCGCGCGTTCGAATAATTCGTGATGTGTGCTGAAGTAGTTCGCGCAATCATTCGGTGTCGGCGCAAAGCCAAGTAGCGATCGAAAAGCTAGCCGATGCACCACACAACTACCGTTATGCTGCGACGGATAAAACGCCAGTGAGTCGATATCTTCGCGCCAGGTCGGACATGGTTTTATGCTGTGGTCGTTCATCGTATCGATGACAAGTTATCTTTGCGCAGCGCCCAAGTATTAACGGGTTGCAGAAAGTTGATCGGTCCCGGTATGGTTTCGTGCGTCTTAAGATATTTGAAGCCGGCTTTTTGCAGGGTTCGATTCGGTGCGGTATTGAACGCGTAAGGTTCGCTGAACAATGTATTCAGCTCGAATTTTTCAAAGCATAAACCGACCGAATTTTTTACGAAAAATGCGCCGTTGCCGCTGTTGCGAAACTCTGGCTTGGCGATATGCAGATGAAAATAAGCCTCTTCGCCGTAGACGATGCGATCGATGGAGGCGAATCCAATCGGCTCGTTATCCTGCCGCCAGATGACAAAGAAACTGCTTCGCTTCGGCGGCGTTTGTTTGAGATCCATCGCGAACCATGCGCGCCAATGGTCGCGGTTTGGCAGTTTGCTGGCGTCGACTCCGAGGCCGTGTAAGAAAGCGGGCGTCGCGTTATGAAAATAATCGATTACAAAATCCACTTCCGCGACGGTCATTTCCCCGACGGTTTTATCCACTTCGAACTCCTCGACATCCGGTTTGCGCGCTTTTTTATGTGGGTAATTATCCGCCAAGTGGTTTTTCCATGGTTGGCAGCCATTCAGCAAGGAGTATAAAAGATGGTTGCGGGCGGTGTCTCGCGTATAATTTCCGGCAGTAAATATCCGGAGCACAATTCCATCGACACCGATACTTCGCCAACAGCCGCTGGGGCAGCGGTGCATTGTGCCGCCATGCTAATCGCGGCGCCGGCCTCCGGGCATGGTAAAACCTCGATCACCGCGGCACTGGCACGTCTGCATCGGCGCAATGGTTTACGCGTGCGCTGTTTTAAAACGGGCCCCGACTTCATCGATCCGACCATGCTGGTGCAGGCTTCCGGTCATCCGGTCTACAACCTCGATACCTGGATGATGGGGGTTGAACACTGCCGCGCTTTATTGTTCGAGGCGGCGCAGAGCTGCGATTTGATTCTGGTCGAGGGCGCGATGGGCTTGTTCGATGGCGAGCCGAGCAGCGCTGATCTGGCGCAGCAGTTCGGTCTGCCGATTTTGCCGGTAATTAATGCTTCGTCGATGGCGCAGACTTTCGGTGCGCTGTTGCATGGTTTGATGACCTATCGCCCCGGTCTCGAATTTGTCGGTGCGGTCGCCAATCGCGTGGCGTCGGCGCGCCACGAGCAAATGTTGCGCATGTCGGTGCCGGCGGACATGCCGCTAAGTATTGTGATGCGCAGCGAGGCGGTGACGTTGCCGGAGCGGCATCTCGGTTTGCAAATCGCCGACGAAATCGGCGATCTCGATGAACGGATCGATGCGCTGGCGGATTTATTGCAGCAAACGCCATTGGCGCAATTGCCCGCCGCAGTGACGTTTACGCCACCGCAGCGCATGATCGATGTGGAGCTCTCGGTCGATGGCGCCGATGCGACGCCGCTATTGGCCGATATCACCATCGCCGTGGCATTCGACGCGGCGTTTTGTTTTCTGTATCAGGCCAATCTCGAGTGGTTGCAGCGTTTGGGTGCGCGACTGCACATTTTTTCGCCGCTCGACGATGATGAGTTACCGCCGGTCGATGCGATTTATCTGCCCGGTGGTTATCCGGAATTACATGCCGCTCAATTAGCCGCGAACGAGGTGCTGCTGGATGCTATCCGCGCACATATTAATGCGGGTAAACCGGTGCTCGCCGAATGTGGCGGCATGATGTATTTAACGGATAAGTTGATCGATCTGGAGGGCCGCACACACGATATGCTCGGTGCGTTACCGGGCGCTGTGACGATGGCAAAGCGGTTGTGCGCGATCGGACCGCAGCAGCTCGATGTTGCCGGATTTAAAGCATTGCGCGGTCACACCTTTCATTATTCGAGCCTTGCAACCACGCTGGCTCCGACGTGGAGCGCCGCTACGCCGAACGAGCGGCCGGGCGAAGCGGTGTATTGCAGCGACTCGATGGTCGCTTCGTATGTGCATTGGTATTTTCCGTCGAATCCGCAGTTGATTGCGCATTGGTTGTTGGGCGCCGATCGGCTCGATTCAGCGGCGGATCGAGACTGATGCTGATAACGCTGACGGCGATAGTGCTCGCGTTGTTGCTCGATCAATGGCTCGGCGAAACGCGCCGCTATCATCCGCTGGTCGGTTTCGGCCGGCTGGCGAATGCCTTGGAAAAAAAGCTGAATCGCGCGGTCGCGATTGCTGACAATTCGCGCCTGCCCCGCAACTGGGGTGCACTGGAATTACTGCACAGTATTTTTTCGCTGACATTAACGCGCCGCGAGCGCGGGCTGCTGGCCTTGCTATGTATGGTCGGCGCGCCGTTATTGGGCGCGTTATTGCTGTGCAATTATCTGGCGCTGGCGTGGTGGCCGCTGCAGGTATGCGGGCAGGCGGTGATTTTGTATGTGGCGATCGGCCGGCAGAGTTTGCGCGAGCATGCGCTGGCGGTTGCTAATGCCTTGCAGCGCAACGACATCGTCGTGGCGCGCCGCGCCGTCAGCCGAATCGTGACGCGCGATACCGAGCGCGCCGATGCCGCGACGGTGAGTAGCGCGGCCGTGGAAACCGTATTGGAAAACGGCAGCGATGCATTATTTGCGTCGCTGTTCTGGTTTATTGTCGCGGGTTTGCCCGGTGCGGTGGTGCATCGCGCGGCGAATACGCTCGATGCGATGTGGGGCTATCGCACCGAGCGCTTTAATGAATTCGGCTGGGCCGCCGCGCGCTTCGACGATCTGCTGAATTATATACCGGCGCGTCTCACCGCAGTTGCATACGCATTGAGCGGTCAGACGCAGCGCGCATTGCATTGTTGGCGCACGCAGGCGCCGTTGTGGTCGAGCCCGAATGCCGGACCGGTGATGGCGGCTGGTGCCGGCGCACTCGGTTTACAACTGGGTGGCGCGGCGATCTATAACGGTGTGGTGGAAATACGTCCACCGCTCGGCAGCGGTCGCGCGGCGCAGCCCGGCGATATTCGTCGCGCGCTGCATTTGCTCGACCGAAGTTTAGCGATATGGCTCGGTGTGCTGGTCTTATTTGCCGGCGCGATGCATTGGCTGATTTAATGTCGACTGGTTTTTGATTGATGGTTGCAGTTGTGATTGAGATTGGATTAACGGTTGATGCGCGATAATTTTTTCTGCTTGCCTGCCGACGCTGAATTAGTACCGCCGCCGCACGGCGCCGATCTGGCTGCGGCGAGCGAGCGCTATGGTATTCCTGTTGCGGATTGGCTCGATCTTTCCACCGGCATCAATCCACGCTCTTATCCGATCGGTGCCATCGACGGCGCGCTATTCCAACACCTGCCGCTCAGCGACGACGAGTTGCGCGCGGCAGCGAAAAATTATTGCGCGGCGCCAGTGCTGCCGATTGCGGCAGCCGGTTCGCAGGTATTGATTCAATGGCTGCCGCTGGTGCGTACGCAGGTAACACAGCGCCGCTGCCGCGTCGCGGTGCCGATTATCGGTTATAGCGAGCATGCTTTTCGCTGGCGTTGGGCCGGGCATGAAATTGTATTTTACGATCCACGCGCGCCGGCGCATATAGATGTATTGTTGCGAAATGGCGCTATCGATGTGCTGATCGTGATCAATGCGCACAATCCATTGGGGCTGCTGACTAATGCCGAACAACTATTGGCTTGGCGCGCGCAGTTGGCCGCTACCGGCGGTTGGTTGAT
>DATIED010000152.1:0-2464 GCA_035455965.1 Spongiibacteraceae bacterium | reverse complement strand
GCGCGGCCGCAAGAAGGAGCCGGCCACCGCCGCCGATATCGAAGAGATGGCGAGCCAGGTCGAGGAGGCCATGCGGGCCGGCGCGCTCGGCTTCACCACATCGCGAACCAAGGTGCACACCACTGCCGACGGCAAACATATTCCGGGCAGCTACGCGACCAGCGAGGAATTGCTCGGCATCGGGCGCGCGATGGGCCGCGCCGGTCACGGCGTATTTCAATTGGTTTCCGATATGGATAAACCGGATTATGAATTCGGCTGGATGACGGAGTTGTCGCGCGAGCAAAATATTCCCGTGCATTTCATTCTGTCGCATTTCGATCGCCCGAAATTCAGCAACCTGCTGAAACACATCGAGGCGGCGAGTGCGCAGGGCGCCAATATTTTTGGTCTGGTCGGCGGCCGCGCGATCGGCATGTTGATCACGCTCGACAGCGATATTCATCCGTTCTACCGGCATCCTTCCTATATCGAAATTGCCAAATTGCCACTCGCCGAGCGCGTAGCGATTATGCGCGATCCACAATTCAAGCAGCGCCTGCTCAGCGAAAAGACCACCAGCACCCACGGCTACTGGCAGCCGCGCATGGAAATGTTCGAGACCATGTTCCGGCTTGGCACGCCGCCGGATTACGAGCCCGCCGCTGAGGCTTCGATCGCAGCGATCGCGGCGCGTGCGAACCGCACGCCGCAGGATGTGATCTACGATATGCTGCTCGAAAATGACGGCGCTGAAGTTATCTATAACCCGCTGTTCAGTTACGCGGAAAATAGTTTCGCACCGCTGCAGGATATGTTAGAGCATTCGAATACGTTGGTAAGTCTGGCCGACGGCGGCGCGCATCTCGGTATTATGAGCGACGCGGCGATGCCGACTTTTATGCTCACGCATTGGGTGCGCGATCGCACGCGCGGTGCGCGCTTTCCGCTCGAACAAATGGTGATGATGCAAACCAGTCGCACCGCTGCGGCTTACGGACTAAACGATCGCGGTCGTCTCGCCGTGGGTTACAAGGCCGATGTGAACGTCATCGATTTCGATAACCTGCAGCTCGAAGCGCCGTATTGGGTGCACGATTTGCCAGCCAACGGCCGCCGCTTCATGCAGCGCGCGCAAGGCTACGATGCGACCGTGGTCAGCGGCGTGATCACCACGCGCAATGGCGAAGCGACCGGCGCATTGCCGGGCAAATTAATTCGCGGCCCGCAGCGCGTCGCGAGTTAAGAAAAATTCGGCTTGAACCAAGGCTCGTTAACAGGAGCTAACTAAGAGAGTGGCGGTCGCGCGACCGCCGAGAGATTTCGAGTCGAATCGGCAAACTATCAACTAGAACCTATCTCAAAATTAGCGAGCGCAGCAATTTTGAGATAGGTTCCAATAATTACATGAATGCTGCGCTTGAACATTAACGGGTCAGGCGCAGGTTTTCCCAAATGGTTCGCGTCGGCTCAACCTGATTCATTGTATAGAAATGCAGGCCGGGCACACCGCCGGCGAGCAGTTGCTCGCATAGGCGCGTCACTACCTCGGTACCGAACTGCGCAACGCTATCCAGGTCGTCGCCATACTGCTCCAGGCGTTTGCAGATCCAGCGTGGAATTTCCGCGCCGCAATTGCGCGAGAAGCGCGCCAGATTCGTGTAATTGGTGATCGGCATAATGCCTGCGTAGATCGGTTTATCGATACCGGCTTGCTGACAGGCATCGGCAAAATAAAAATACGCGTCGGCGCTGTAAAAATATTGCGTGATCGCGCTGTTGGCACCGGCCGCCAGTTTTTGCTTTAAGAAGGCGATATCTTCGCCGTAGGATTTCGCATCCGGATGAATCTCCGGATACGCCGCTACTTCGATACGGAAAAAATCGCCGAAATGCCGGTGAATGAATTCGACCAACTCTTTCGCATAAATAAGCCGTTGCGCGCCCATGCCGGATGGCACGTCGCCGCGCAGCGCGACGATGCGATCGATACCGGCATCTTTGTATTCCTGCAGCAACTGCAGAATGGTGTCTTCGTCGTCGGCGCCGAACGATAAATGCGGCGCCACGCTGATGCCGTCGGCGGCCATTGCCAAGACGATTTCCTTGGTGTTATCGCGCGTGGAGCCGCCCGCACCATAAGTCACGGAAAAGAAATCTGGGCGCAGGGCATTTAAAGCGCTGCGCGTAAGCAATAGATTGTCGCGACCAACCGGTGTTTTCGGCGGATAAAATTCGAAACTAAAGCGTTGTGTCATGATTTTCAAGTCGTAAAAACGCAATAGCAATCGCTTTTGCGTTAATGAAAAAAGCACGCGATATTTTGCGCGGCACCTCAATTATGCATAATCGTAATGACCGCGATTTGTAGGTCGGACTTCAGTCCGACATCGAGGCCGCGTCGGACTGAAGTCCGACCTACATCGTATTGATTTGCCCCCTGCAATAAGGGGGCGAGGTTGTCCTAGTACTTGTAGCTGTCCGG
>DATIED010000151.1:0-2765 GCA_035455965.1 Spongiibacteraceae bacterium | reverse complement strand
GCAGTTCGGAGATCGAGCGTCAGGTCGATGTCGACGGCGATATGCTGTTGAATAAAGAAACCTTGTACGCGGTTTCCTTCCAGGGCCATTTAACTGCACTGGAGGCGCGTAGCGGCCGACGCTTGTGGGAGCATAATGCATCGAGTTATGTCGGTTTGAGCGAGGGTTTTAGCAATATTTATGTGGTTGGCGCCAACGGCAATATCACCGCCTTCACGAAGGACGATCAGGGCGTGCGTTGGGAGCAGACCGCATTGGCGCGGCGCCAGCTCAGCGGCTCCGCCGTATGGAGTAATTTTCTGGTAGTCGGCGATTTCGAGGGCTACGTGCATTTGCTCTCGCAGGTCGACGGACATTTTGTCGCACGCGTGCGTGTCGACAGCGACGGCGTACGCGTCGCGCCATTGGTAGCCGATGACATGCTATATGTGTTCGGCAACAGCGGCACGCTTGCGGCTTACCGCCTCGAAAAAAAGAAGTAGCAGTTAACGCTACGAGCTGATTACCTATGATTCCAGTTTTTGCTTTAGTCGGCCGTCCCAATGTGGGTAAGTCGACCTTATTCAATCGGCTCACCAAAACACGCAACGCGTTGGTGGCTAATTTGCCGGGTTTAACGCGCGATCGCCAATATGGCGAAGCGCATTTCGGCGCGCGCCACTTTATCGTGATCGACACCGCCGGTATCACCGGCGAGGAAGAGGGCATCGATTCGGTGGTTGCGCAGCAATCCAGGCAAGCGGTCGAAGAAGCCGACGCGGTATTCTTCATGCTTGATGCGCACGCCGGTTTAACCGCCAGCGACGAGCAACTGGCGCAGCAGTTACGCGCGAAAAATAAGCCATTATTTTTTATCGCCAATAAAATCGACGGCGTCAACGAGGATATTGCGCTGGCGGATTTGCATCGCCTGGGCGCCGATCGTTTGTATCCCACCACGGCTACCCAAGGGCGCGGTGTCAAACAGTTGCTCGGCGCGGCGCTGGCATTATTTCCGGCAACGCCGGCGGTTCCTGCCGGCGACGAGCCCGATCCCGGTATTAAAATTGCCATCGTCGGCCGGCCGAACGTCGGTAAATCGACTCTGGTCAACCGCCTGCTCGGCGAAGAGCGCGTCGTTGTGTTCGATCAGCCGGGCACCACGCGCGATAGTATTTATATTCGCTACGAGCGCAACGAAGAAATATTTACGCTGATCGATACCGCCGGTATTCGCCGTCGCAAAAATATTCATGAAGTGATCGAAAAGTTTTCGATCGTCAAAACCTTGCGCGCCGTCGACGATGCCAATGTGGTCGTGCTGGTGCTGGATGCCAGCGAGGGCATCGTCGATCAGGATCTGCATTTGCTCGGTCACGTGGTCGAAGCGGGACGCGCATTGGTGGTCGCCATCAACAAGTGGGACAACCTTTCCGACGAGCATAAGCAGTATGTGAAGCGCGAGCTGGAGCGGCGCTTACAGTTTATCGATTATGCACAGATTCATTTTATTTCGGCGCTGCATGGCACCGGTGTCGGCCATCTGTACGAGTCGGTGCGCGCCGCCTATCGCGCCGCCACGCAAAAGTTGCAGACGCACAATCTATCGCAAATTCTCGAGCGCGCGGTGTTCGATCACGCGCCGCCGCTGGTGCATGGGCGCCGTATCAAATTGCGTTATGCGCATGCGGGCGGGAGCAATCCGCCGTTGATCGTCATTCACGGCAATCAAACCGAAGATGTGCCGCGCGCGTATCAGAAATATCTGGAGAAGGTTTTCCGCCGTGAGCTGCAGCTGATCGGTACGCCGGTACGTATCGAATTCCGCACCAGCGAAAATCCGTTTGCCGATAAGGCCGCTGCGGCCGAGCGGCCGGTGGTGCGGCAACGTCGCTTGCTGGCCGCTGCGAAAAGCCCGGCCAATAAAGCTGCGGCGAAGGATGCCGAAAAAATGGCCGGCAAGAAACCAGTGAGAACCGCAGCGCCGCGCGCCGCAAAAGCCGAGGGGAAAGACGCACCTAAAGCTAAAGTTAAACGGATTTTTAAAAGCGCCGCGAAAGGCTCGGCGACCGGGCCGGCTAAAGCGAAAGATTCAGTAAGAGGTAAAGCTGCAGCGAAAAGTAAGGGCGGGGCGAACAAACCGGTGCGGACACGCTCTTAGTTGTTAGTAAATAGTGCGCGGCAGACAATTGGTAGCAGGTAGTCGGTAGTAAATTAGCCGGTAGTAAATGATGGACATCAAACCCGATCTCGATAGCCCGGAGCACATCCGCCAATTCGTCGAAGCGTTTTACGCGCGCCTGCTACGGGATGAGCAGTTGGCGCCGATTTTTATCGATGTGGCGAATATCGATTTAGATAAACACCTGCCGTTGATTGTCAGCTATTGGGAAAAGTTATTGCTGGGCGAGAGCGATTATCGCCGGCATACGATGAATATTCATCGCGCTGTTCACGGTAAGCGGCCGTTTACCGCTGCGGATTTCGATCGCTGGCTGATGTTTTTTCTGACCACTGTCGATGCGGGGTTTGCCGGGCCGTACGCCGACAAAGCGAAACGCACGGCGACTTATATCGCTTCGAATATGCACAAGTCGTTCAATCCTGCGCAGTAATATCTGGCAGTTCCTCAGAACAAAAATAAACTTTAGGGCGGAGTACTGTGCCGAGGCGGGGTGAGGGGGAGGTCTTTTGCAGGACTCTCTTGCAAGCATTCAATTGGTTTCGGTGCTATCGGCCTAGATGAATTTGTCAGCTTCACGGATTTGTTGCGCTCGCAGCTTCGA
>DATIED010000150.1:0-3462 GCA_035455965.1 Spongiibacteraceae bacterium | reverse complement strand
ATGCCGGGCGTGTCGAGCGGCACCAGGATCTGCGACTGCTGCTGATGCCGTGCCGCGCCCGGATCGGTCTTGCCCATGACGATCGCGATCTTGCAGCGTGGATCGCCGACGCCGGACGACCACCATTTGCGGCCGTTGATCACGTAGTGATCGCCGTCGCGAACAATCGAGCTTTGAATATTGGTGGCATCGCTGGAGGCGACGCCCGGCTCGGTCATGGCGAAGCAGGAGCGGATTTCACCGGCCAGCAGCGGTTTCAGCCAGCGCTGTTTGTTTTCCTCGGAGCCGTAGCGCTCGAACACTTCCATATTGCCCGTGTCGGGCGCCGAGCAGTTGAATACTTCCGCCGACCACATTACGCGGCCCATGATTTCGCACAGCGGTGCGTATTCGAGATTGGTCAAGCCTGCGCCGGAGTGCGATTCGGGCAGAAACAGATTCCATAGACCGGCGGCGCGGGCTTTTTCCTTCAGCTCATCGATTAACGGAATCGGTTGCCAGCGATCGCCGCTGTTAACTTCGGCGGCGTAGCGCGCTTCGTTCGGATAGATATTCTGTTCGACGAAGGTTTCGAGCCGTTCGATAAGGGCTTTTACTTTCGGTGAGTACTCGAAATTCATGGTGGATTCCACGCTGGGGTTGAGGGCGGTTGACGGCAGGCATGACATTAGCGGCAGAGAGTAGGACCGCGGCTTATGCGAAGCAAATGAAATGTTCGAATGCGGCCGGATAACGTTGGTTTATGGGGTTGAAGAACCGCCGTGGGTGGGGGTGGTGCGCTACCATTTTTTCCTACGGCGATTTAATCTAGCGGACCGCCGGTTTGGATTATGATGGGGCGCGGCGGTCCGTGGCCCGCCGGTGCGGACTATAAGATTCCGATCGTCAGCGCTGTCGCTGCGATCTACGTTAGTGAGGAGATTGAGATGGGCAACGAGCTGAAGTTTTATATCGATGGCAAATGGGTCGATCCGGTAGAACCCGGTAAAACCATCGCGGTGATCAACCCCGCTACCGAGCAGGAAATCACCAAAATAGCCGCCGGCACCGCCGCGGATGTCGATGCAGCGGTGCGCGTCGCCCACCGCGCCTTCGAGAGTTTCAGTCAGACCACGCGCGAGTATCGCATCGAGCTGTTAGCCAAAATGATCGCCGCCTACGAGCGCCGCATGCCAGATATCGCCGCTGCGATCACACTGGAGATGGGCGCACCGAAAGCCTTGAGCGAGGCGTTGCAGGCGCCGATCGGCCTGTATCACTTGAGCACCACTCTGGAAGTATTGAAGAACTACAAATTCGAAGAGCAGGCCGGCACCAGCTACATCGTTAAAGAGCCGATCGGCGTGTGCGCGATGATCGCACCGTGGAACTGGCCGATGAACCAGGTGTTGTGCAAAGTGGCGCCCGCGCTGGCGGCCGGTTGCACGATGGTATTGAAGCCGAGCCAGTTGTCGCCGCTGTCGGCATTGATCTTCGCTGAGATCGTGCATGAGGCGGGCGTACCGGCCGGTGTGTTCAATATGATCAACGGCGCCGGTTCGGCGATCGGCGAAGCGATGGCGAAACACCCGCTGGTCGATATGGTGTCGATCACCGGCTCGACCACTGCCGGCGCTGCCGTGGCGCATGCCGCTGCCGATTCGATCAAGCGCGTGTCGCAGGAATTGGGCGGCAAGTCGGCGAATATTCTGTTGGACGACGTCGACCTGGAAGCGGCCGTGACCGAGGGCGTGCAATCGTGCATGCGTAATTCCGGCCAGACCTGTACCGCGCCGACGCGTATGCTGGTGCCCGAATCGTTGTATCAAAAAGCCGTAGCGATCGCGGCGAAAGCGGCGCAGGAAGTGGCGGTCGGCGATCCGAATGCGGCGACTACTTTTATGGGTCCGGTCTCCGGCAAGAAGCAATTCGATACGGTCGCGCGCTACATCGATATCGGTATATCGGAAGGTGCCAAAGTGATCGCCGGCGGCCTCGGTCGTCCGCAGGGCTTGGAGCAAGGTTTTTATGTGAAGCCGACTGTGTTCGCCGATGTCACCAACGATATGCGTATCGCGCAAGAGGAAATTTTTGGGCCGGTATTAGTGATGATTCCGTATAAAACCGAGGATGAAGCGGTTGCCATCGCCAACGCTTCGGATTTTGGTTTGTCCGGTTATGTGCAGTCGAGCAATATCGAGCGCGCACGTAAAGTGGCAAAACGTATGCGCACCGGTATGGTTTGCCTGAACGGTGCAGGTCCGGATCTCGGGGCGCCGTTTGGCGGCTACAAACAATCGGGCAACGGTCGTGAGTGGGGTAAATACGGTCTCGAGGATTATCTGGAGACTAAAGCGGTAATGGGGTTTGTGCCAGCCGCGCAATAAGTGAATGAGTGAAAAAAAGCCGAGCATTGCTCGGCTTTTTTCTTACCGCCGACAACTGAGGACAGGCATTCGGCGGAAAGCCCGCCGACCGATACTCTTTTCAAAACTTCTTTGTATGAGTCGATGTCGGTGGCGCTTTCACGTTAGCTTTTTTCGATGTTATCGCTCTCTGATAGAGCGTGAGATGAGCCAGGGTGCTTCCAGTGTTTTGAAAAGAGCATTCGGTCGCCGAGCTGTCAAGCTCGCTGCCATCGAATTTTTTAACAACTAACAAACAACTAACAACTGGTGTTCCCCATGTCGCTGCCAAAAACTTATCGAAAATTAGTCGTCGTCGAGCCAGGTCCGGATTTTAAAATTGCGACGCGCATCGTCGAGATTGAAATGCCGCAGTTGCAGGCCGACGAAATTCTGGTGCGCAATATTTTTGCCGGAGTCAATGCGTCCGATCCGGTATTTAGTTCCGGTGGTTACGGTCATGCCGAGACGCCGTTCGATATCGGCATCGAGTCGGCGGGTGAAGTGGTGGCGGTTGGCAATGCGGTGACGCAGCCGAAAATTGGCGATCACGTATTGGCGTACGATTTTGGCGGCGGTTATTCGGAGTATCGAAAAATCAAAGCGGCGCAGGCGATTCCGGTGCCGGAAGCGACGGCGGCGGCAACCAGTATTTTGATCGCGGGCCTGACTGCATCGATCGGTCTGGAGGTCGGCGAATTAAAAAGCAGCGATACGGTGTTGGTCACGGCCGCTGCGGGCAGCGTCGGCAGTTACGCTGTGCAGTTGGCGAAGCATGCCGGCGCGCATGTGATCGGCACATGCAGCAGCGATGAGAAGGCGACATGGTTAACGACGCTCGGCTGCGATCGCACGATTAATTATCGCAGCGAAGATGTCGAGAAAGTGTTGGCGACTGAATATGCCGGCGGTATCGATTTGGTGTGCGAGAACGTCGGTAAAAAGATGTTCGATGCGGCGGTTAAGAATCTCGCATTATTCGGGCGCGTGGTTTGTATCGGCGCGGTATCGGAATACGAGAAAGGCATGGAGTGGGAGGCTGTTTCGCAGGTGCGGATCTATCATAATTTGCTGGCGA
>DATIED010000149.1:0-2258 GCA_035455965.1 Spongiibacteraceae bacterium | reverse complement strand
GCCACATCGAGCGCCATCTGCGTCAGCGCCAGTTCGATCTCGTCCTGCTGCGCGGCGATCGGTTCGAGTAATTGTGCGATCACGCTTTTCAATTGTTCGACTTGTTTGGCCAATTCCTGACGCGCCGCGATGCGCCCTTCGTCGAGGCCCTGTGCGACGCCGGCCACGCGCCCTTCCTTCATGCCCTGGGCGTGACCTTCGCGCTGCGCCTGCGCGGTAATCTCTTCGAGTTGACGAGCGGTCAGACCACGCGCCACCACTTGATTGCCGGGATCGCGCGCAGCGGCAGTCGCGGCCGGCGTTTTACCGTCCTCGACTTCGGGCAGCGACCAACTGGAAAAGTCGCGGCTTTGCTCTGCGGGAATACGGGTTTTTTCCACCGGCTCTGGCTCTTGGGATCGATTAAGTGAGTAGTGCTTGAGTTTGTACCGATCGATTAACTTTAGCTAAATTAGCACTACGGCAAATTACTGGTACGTTAAACGGATAGTACGCCGAACAAACCCATAATGAATGCGCAACGAACTTCCTGCTTTTGCATCAGATCATCGCTTCGCCACCGCCGCCGCCCAGCGTAATTTCGCCGGAATCCGCCATGCGGCGCGCGATCTGCAGAATTTCTTTTTGCGCGCCCTCGACATCGCTGACCCGCACCGGTCCTTTCGATTCGAGATCGTCGCGCAACAACTCGGCAGCTCGCTTCGACATATTTTTGAAGATTTTTTCTTTCAACTCTTCGTCGGAGCCTTTCAAGGCGAGGATCAATACTTCCGACGAAACCTCGCGCAACATCGCCTGAATACCGCGATCATCGACATTTTTGAGATCTTCGAACACGAACATCAAGTCTTGAATCTGGCCGCCCAAATCCTCGTCGATCTCTTTGATCGATTCCATCAATTCGCCCTCCATGCTGCCCTCCATGTTGTTCATGATTTCCGCGGCGACCTTGGTGCCGCCCATCGCTTTGGTTTGCGATGAGGCGTTGCCGGAAAACTGTTTCTCCAGAATATCGTTCAATTCCTGCAGCGCGGAGGGATGCACCGCATCCAGCGAAGCGACGCGCATAATAATATCGAGGCGTTGTTTGTCGACTAAATTGGCCAGTACTTCCGCAGCCTGGTCGGCGTCGAGATAGGCGATAACGATCGCCTGAATCTGCGGATGCTCGTTGCGAATCAAATCCGCGACCGAGCGCGGGTCCATCCACTTCAACGTGTCGAGACCAGTGGTATTGCCGCCGAGCAGAATGCGATCGACGACCGAATTGGCCTTGTCCTCGCCCAGCGCTTCGACCAGCATATTGCGGATATAGCTATCCGCGCCCATACCGAGGCCAGTGAGCGTGCGTGCATCCGACAAAAACGTATTGACGATTTCTTCGACCTGCGCGCGCTCGATGTTTTGCAATTGCGTCATTGCCGCGCCGAGCCGCTGAACATCCTTGGGGCCTAAATGGCGCAATACCGCCGCCGCGTCCTTTTCGCCGAGCGACATCAGCAACACCGCCGCTTGATCGATGCGGCTCAGGCTCGACTTGGATTTAGCTGCACCTTGTTCACTCACAACGGGGCTCACTCACAACTGGGCTCACTCACAACTTAATTCGTTCACAACTAGACTGACCTACAACAATTACGCACCGCAATTTACACGCTATCGCACTTATTCACTGGTCGCTACCCACTTTTTCACTACCTGCGCCACCCGACCCGGGTCCTCGGCGATCAGGCCTTTAATTGCCGTCAATTGCTGATCGTAAGAATTTTCCGTGCCCGGTAATAACATTGTGTTCTGCGCACCGCTCAACGTAACGGTTTCATTACTCAACGCCCCCATCGGACCGCCGCCGCTCATATCGCCCATTGCCATCCCTCCAGCCATTTGTTGTCGGTTGTCGCGCGCTCCCTGACTCAGACTTTTCATCACCGGTCGCAACACCACAAAGATCAGTGCCAACACCAGCAGTAAACCGACGCCCTGTTTAGCCAACGATAACACCCAGGCCTGCTGATAGAACGGTACCTTTTCCGGCGTGAAATCCTCTTCAACCACGGGCACGAACGGCGTATTCACCACATTGACCACATCGCCGCGCGCGGCATCGTAACCGACCGCGTTGCGCACTAATATAGCCAGCCGCTCGAGCTGCTCAGGATCCAGCGCCGTGCCGGCATCGCCCGGCTTGGCATCGGCTGCCGCTTTGTTATCGACCGCCACCGCAACGGTTAACCGGCGCATCTTGCCGACCTGGTGTT
>DATIED010000148.1:0-9289 GCA_035455965.1 Spongiibacteraceae bacterium | reverse complement strand
CGAAGTGCGCGATCTGCATTTTCAGCGCGGCAATCGTCCCATTTTTGACGGTGTCGATATCGATATCGCGCGCGGTAAAATCACCGCCATCATGGGTCCGAGCGGCACCGGTAAGACGACGTTGCTGCGCTTGATCGGCGGCCAGTTGCGACCCGAGCGCGGTACCATTCATCTCGAAGGCAACAATATTCCGCGTCTGAATCGCACCGAGCTGTTCGCCGTGCGCCGCAAGATGGGCATGCTGTTTCAGAGTGGCGCCTTATTTACCGATCTCAATGTCTACGAGAACGTGGCGTTTCCGCTGCGTGTGCATACGCAACTGACCGAGGAAATGATTCGCGATTTGGTGTTGATCAAGTTGCAGGCAGTTGGTTTGCGCGGCGCGCGCGATTTGATGCCCAGCGAGTTGTCCGGCGGCATGGCGCGGCGCGCGGCGTTGGCGCGCGCCATCGTGCTCGATCCGCAATTGATCATGTACGACGAGCCCTTCGTCGGTCAGGACCCTATTTCGATGGGCATGCTGGTGCAATTGATTCGTTTGCTGAACGATTCTCTCGCCTTGACCAGTATCATCGTCTCGCATGATGTGCACGAAGCTGCCAGCATCGCCGACTACATTTATGTGATCGCCGACGGCAAAGTGGTCGGTCACGGCACGCCCGAGCAAGTGATGAATACCGACGAGCCGCGCGTACGGCAATTTATTCGCGGCCTACCGGATGGTCCGGTACCGTTCCATTATCCCGCGGTAAATTATCGCGACGATTTGTTGCTCGGAGCTTGATCCAGTGCTGAATTTTTTGCAGCGCCTCGGCCTCAACGGTTTGGAGACGCTTACCGTCCTGGGTCGGGCGGGACGTTTTTGGTGGCAGGCATTGTGGGGGTTGCCGGACTGGCGCAACGGTCCGCGTTTGTTGGTGCGACAGTTGTATTTTGTCGGCGTGTACTCGCTGGTCATCATCATTGTGTCGGGCATTTTTATCGGCATGGTATTGGCGTTACAGGGCTATACCGTGCTGGTGCGTTTCGGTGCCGATCAGGCGCTTGGGCAACTGGTTTCGCTGGCGCTTATTCGGGAGTTGGGGCCGGTGGTGGCGGCGCTGCTGTTCGCCGGCCGCGCCGGCTCTGCGCTCACTGCGGAAATCGGCTTGATGAAAGCGACCGAGCAGTTGGCCTCGATGGAAATGATCGGCGTCGATCCGCTCAAGCGCGTAATTCGTCCGCGCCTGTGGGCCGGCATGATTTCGATGCCCATTCTTGCGCAAATTTTCAACATGGTGGCGATCTGGGGTGCGGTCGCGGTCGGCGTCGATTGGTTGCACGTCGATACCGGTTCGTTCTGGTCCAATATGCAGAGCGCGGTCGAATTTCGCGAGGATGTCGTAAACGGTCTGATCAAGTCGATCGTATTCGGTGCAGTGATAACCTGGATCGCGGTCTTTCAAGGTTACGATGCTGTGCCGACCTCGGAGGGCATCAGTGCCGCCACTACGCGCACCGTGGTGTATTCGTCGCTCGCGATTTTGGGGATCGATTTTCTCCTCACCGCCGTTATGTTCGGAGTTAATTAATTATGCGTATGCGTACTATTGAAATCAGCGTCGGCATATTTATGCTTGCCGGCATCCTCGCGTTGGCATTTCTCGCGATTCAAGTCAGCGGCTTGAGCGTGCGCGACAATCATCGCGATACCTACAAGCTGTACGCGCATTTTACCAATGCGTCGGGCCTCACCGAACGCGCTAAAGTTTCCGTTGCCGGGGTCGTCATCGGTCGCGTTACCGCGATTATGCTGGATCCGAAAGACACGCGCGCCAAAGTTGAAATGTCGATCGATAAAAAAGTCGACTTTCTGACCAGCGACAGTATTGCTGCGATTCAAACCGCCGGTATTCTCGGCGAAAAATACATTGCCGTTTCAGTGGGTGGCGATCCGGAAATGTTGAAGGAAGGCGATGAAATTGCCGACACGCAATCGGCGTTGGTTTTGGAAGATCTGATCGGTAAAGTGCTGACCAATCTCGGCAGTAAGAAGGATTAAGCTATGAATTTAACAATACAGGCGATAAAGCGTTGGCTGCGCACTCCGCGTATTGCTGCAGTTTTGTGTGCGCTAACGTTCGCTTTGCCGGTCGCCGCGGCGGATGCGCAAGATCCCTACAAAATGGTCGAGCAGACTACGCAGCGGGTGCTGACGATTATTGGCGAGGGCAAGGGTTATTATGATAAGGAACCCGCGCGCTTTAACAAGCAGGTCGACGTGGTGATGAGCGAAGTGGTCGATTTCGACAGCTTCGCTCGTGGAGTCATGGGGCCATATGCGAATCTGCAGCGCTTGACGACCGATGCCGAAAAAGCACAGCGTCGCGATCAAATGAAACGCTTCTCCGACACATTCAAAAATGGTTTGATCGAAACCTACGCCAAGGGTCTGTTGAAGTTCAATGGTCAGCGTATCGAGACGCTGCCGCCGCGTAAGGGCGACGATGCGAATTCCAATTCCATCAGTGTGGTGCAGAATATTTATGGCAGCGGCGATAAACCGTACATCGTGCAATACAGCATGCGCAAAAATGCCGAAAGCAATTGGAAGGTGATGAACGTCATTATCGAGGGCATCAATCTCGGTCAGACTTATCGCAATCAATTTGCCGCTGCGGTCGATCAAAATCGCGGCGATATCGATAAGGTCATCGCGAACTGGAAAGTCGAGCCACAAACCGACGGCGCGGTAGCCGATAATAACAAGGGCGCCCAGTAATGGCGGAACAGGCTCAGATAACCACTACTCCCGACGCGCTGGCGTTGACCGGCGTGCTCGGTTTTGTATCGGTGGTGGAGTTGGAGCCGCTCGGCGTGAAATGGCTGCGCGAGCAGGCAGCGGCGGTTTGCACCATCGATCTGGCCGCCGTCAGCTATAGCAGCAGCGCCGGTTTAGTATTGTTATTGGCCTGGCTGCGCATCGCCACTCAGCTCGGCAAGACCCTGCACATCAAAAATATGCCGGCCGATATGGCGGCGCTGGCATCGGTCGGCGGCCTGGTCGAACTCCTGCCGCGCAGTTGAGCCGCCGTAGCGAGGAATTGTCGCAGAATTGAGCGGTAATTCCGGCCAGTGGCTGTCGCGCTCCACTTTGGCAACCTGATAGAATGCGGCCTTTCCCCATTATCCGGAGAGGACACGCCGCTTCATGCAACCCGAAGAAATTAAACTGCTGCTGCAAGATCGCTTAACCGGCTGCGAGGTCGAAGTGAACGGCGACGGTCGCCATTTCGCGATCCGCGTCGTCGGCGAGGTATTCGCAGGCTTGTCGCCGGTAAAAAAACAACAGCTGGTGTATGCCGCGCTTAGCGAGCAATTCGCCGACGGCAGCATTCATGCAGTCGATCAGTTGGTCACTTTGACTCCGGCCGAATGGCAGCGGCGGCAGGTGCAATGAACGGTATTCAAGCGCTGGCGCAAGCCGAACTTTCTTCAAGTACTCATCCCGCAGGTGCACGCATGGACAAATTGGTGATTCGCGGCGGCCGTCCGCTACGGGGTGAGATTCGTATTTCCGGCGCGAAAAACTCCGCGCTGCCGATACTTGCCGCGACGCTGCTATCGGAGCAGCCGGTCACTGTGCACAATTTGCCGCACCTGCATGACATCACGACCATGATTGCGCTGCTGCGCAGCATGGGCGTCGAGCTGATCATCGACGAAAAGTTGAGCGTCGAAGTGCATGCCAGCACGATTCGCGACTTTACCGCACCATACGAGCTTGTCAAAACCATGCGCGCCTCGATTCTGGTGTTAGGGCCGATGGTGGCGCGCTTCGGTCAGGCGCGGGTTTCGTTTCCCGGCGGTTGTGCGATCGGTAGTCGACCTGTCGATTTGCATTTGCGTGGCCTCGAGGCGATGGGCGCGGAAATTTTCGTCGATGAAGGCTATATCAACGCCAAGGTGAATGGTCGTCTGCACGGCGCGCATATCGTGCACGATACGGTGACCGTCGGCGGCACCGAAAACTTGTTGATGGCCGCCACCCTGGCGGATGGTCGCACGATTATCGAAAATGCCGCACGCGAGCCGGAGATCGTCGATCTCGCGCAGTGTCTGATTAAAATGGGCGCACGCATTACCGGCCACGGCAGCGAGCGCATCGTCATCGACGGCGTCGAGCGTTTGCACGGTTGCGAATATGCAGTGATGCCCGATCGTATCGAAACGGGTACTTATCTGGTGGCGGCCGCGGCGACCGGCGGGCGGGTTAAGCTGAAGGATACCTGCCCGCACACGCTCGCTGCCGTGATTGCCAAGCTCGAGGAGGCTGGCGCGAAAATCGAGAGTGGCGACGATTGGATAGAACTCAATATGGAGGGCCGCCGGCCGCGCTCGGTGAATATCCACACTGCGCCCTATCCCGGCTTTCCGACCGATATGCAGGCGCAATTCACCGCGCTGAATTCGATCGCAGAGGGCACTGGTATCGTAACCGAGACGGTATTTGAAAATCGTCTGATTCAAGTGCACGAAATGAACCGCATGGGCGCAAAAATCACCGTCGAAGGTAACACGGCGATTATCAATGGCGTCGAGCGGCTCAATGGTGCGCCGGTGATGGCGACCGATTTACGCGCCTCCGCCAGTTTGGTTATTGCCGCTATGGCGGCAAGCGGCGAGACCTTGATCGATCGCATTTATCATATCGACCGCGGCTACGAGCGCATCGAAGAAAAGTTGCAATCGCTCGGCGCCGATATTCGCCGCCTGCCGGATTAACCATGGCTCAATCGCTCGCTAACTCCTCTAACGCCGCCGAATCCAATTGGAACGGCCTTACGATTGCGCTCACCAAGGGGCGCATTCTGAAGGAGACGTTGCCGTTATTCGCCGAGGCCGGTATCGCCCCGCTTGAGGATATCGCGACCAGCCGCAAATTAATTTTTCCGACGACGCAGGCCGATGTGCGGTTGGTGGTATTGCGCGGTTCCGATGTACCGACGTACGTGCGGCATGGCGCTGCGGATATGGGGATATCGGGCAAGGATATGCTGCTTGAATACGGCGGCGCGGATTTATACGAGCCGCTCGATTTGGGCATCGCGCGCTGCCGCTTGATGACGGCCGGTTTAAAAGATCGCGAACTGCCGCGCGCGCGCGTACGAGTCGCGACCAAGTTCGTTAATATCGCCAAGCAACACTTTGCCGAGCGCGGTATTCAGGCCGACATCATCAAATTGTACGGTGCAATGGAGTTGGCGCCGCTGATGGATCTTGCCGATCTGATCGTTGATATCGTCGATACCGGCAATACGCTGCGCGCCAATGGCATGCAGCCCATCGAGCTGATCGCGGATATTAGTTCGCGTCTGGTGGTCAATAAAGCCGCAATGAAATGTAAACATGCGCGGGTATTAAACGTGATCGAAAGTTTGCGCACCGCGGTCGCTAAGCGCAGTTCGAGCGGAGTGTGATATGACGGAAGCCGCGTTGATTATTCGTCGCATGCGCGCCGGCGATGCCGAGTTCGACAGCGAGTTGCAAGCGTTGCTGGCGTGGGATTCGGTCTCCGATGCGGCGGTGCAAGGTACGGTAGCCGATATTCTAAAAGCTGTGCGTGCGGGTGGCGACGCGGCGTTGCTCGAGCTCAGTCAGCGCTTCGATGGTCTGACAATAAGCGAGCCTGCGGCACTGGAGCTGCCGCCAGTGCGTCTGCAGCAGGCGCTGTCTAACATTTCAGTGGAAGTGCGCACTGCCTTGACGCAGGCCGCCGAACGTATTCGCAGTTTTCATCAACGGCAGAAGCAGGATTCGTGGACGTACCGCGAGGCGGACGGCACAGTGCTGGGACAGCGCGTCACGCCGCTGGATCGCGTGGGTCTGTATGTGCCGGGTGGCAAAGCATCCTATCCGTCCACGGTATTGATGACTGCGATTCCCGCAAAAATAGCCGGCGTACGCGAAATTATTATGGTTGCGCCGACGCCGCATGGCGAGAGCAACGAGTTGGTGCTCGCTGCTGCAGCGATCGCCGGTGTCGATCGCGTATTTACCATCGGCGGTGCGCAAGCGATTGCGGCGCTCGCATATGGCACCGCGCTGGTGCCGAAGGTCGATAAGATAGTTGGCCCCGGCAATATTTATGTGGCCACCGCCAAGCGCATGGTGTTCGGCGAAGTCGGGCTCGATATGGTGGCCGGGCCGTCCGAGATTCTAGTGATCTGCGATGGCCATACCGACCCCGATTGGATCGCGATGGATTTATTTTCGCAGGCGGAGCACGACGAGGACGCGCAGTCGATTTTGATCAGCCCTGACGCGGCATTTCTCGATGCGGTCGCCGCGAGCATGCAGCGGCTGCTAGCTGGCATGGAGCGTCGCTCGATCATCGAGCAGTCGATCAATCGGCGCGCCGCATTGATTCAGGTGCGCGATCTCGACGAGGCGGTCGCCGTTTCCAATCGCATCGCTCCCGAGCATTTGGAGTTGTCGGTGGCGGACCCGGAAAGCTTATTGGAGTCGATCACACATGCCGGCGCTATATTTATGGGGCGCCATACATCGGAAGCGTTGGGCGACTATACGGCCGGCCCCAGCCACGTATTGCCGACCTCCGGAACGGCGCGCTTTTCGTCGCCGCTCGGGGTCTACGATTTTCAAAAGCGCAGCTCGATAATTCATTGCTCGCCGCAGGCGGCAAGCGCGCTTGGGCGCGTCGCATCGATATTGGCGCGCGGCGAAGCGCTCACCGCACACGCACGCGCCGCCGAGTTGCGCATTGATGCGGATAAATGAGTATGGTCTTCATTGAGATAATCGTGGAGCGCACAGCGTGAGCAACGAGCGTATCAGCGCCCGCATTCAGCAATGGGTGCGCCCGGAGATTCGCGTGCTCAATGCGTATCACGTGCCGGCCGCGGCCGGCATGATCAAGCTGGACGCCATGGAGAACCCCTATCGCTGGTCGGATGAGATGGTGGTCGCGTGGTTGGAGAAGTTACGCGTCGCATCGATCAACCGTTATCCCGACCCGCAGGCTGCCTTGGTGAAAGATGGCCTGCGCCGCGAAATGGGCGTGCCGGCCGGCCACGATATTTTGCTCGGCAATGGCTCCGACGAAATCATTCAAATGCTGGCGCTGCTGGTGGCGGCGCGCGGCCGCTGCATTCTGGCGCCCGAGCCGGGTTTCGTGATGTATCGAATGATCGCCACGCTGACCGGGCTCGATTATGTCGGCGTGCCGCTCGATGTCGATTTCGATCTCGATCTCGATGCCATGTTGAATTCGATCAAACAGCATCAACCGGCGTTAATTTTTCTCGCGCTGCCGAACAATCCGACCGGCAATGTGTTTTCGGTGGATCGCGTGCGCGCGGTGATCGAGGCCGCCGATGGTCTGGTGGTGCTCGACGAAGCGTACACGGCCTTCACCGATACCGATCATTTAAGTTTTGCGCAGGATTACGACAATGTGCTGATCATGCGCACCTTGTCGAAAGTAGGTTTGGCGGGTTTGCGCCTCGGTTTATTGATCGGCGATGCGGCGTGGCTAACCGAAATAGAAAAAATCCGACTGCCTTACAATATCAATGTGCTGACGCAGTTGAGCGCCGAGTTTGCGCTCGAAAACTTTCAAATCATTCGCCAGCAGACGGCGGCGATTCGCGCCGAGCGCGAACGCCTGCTGTCCGAATTACGCAGTATCGCCGCGTTACAGGTGTGGTCGAGCGAAGCGAACTTTTTGTTGGTGCGCACGCCGGGCGGGCGCGCCCGAGAAATTTTCGAACAGCTCAAGCAGGCCGGCATTCTGGTGAAGTGTCTCGATGGCAGTCATCCGCAATTACACGATTGCTTACGGTTGACCGTGGGCGAGCCGGGCGACAGCGATTTGTTGCTGGTGGCGCTGAAAAATGCTCTGGCAATTTGAAAGATAGTCTGGCAATTTCCTGATTATTATTGCTGTGTGTAGAGCAGATCTATGCATCTTCCCCGACGAAAATATAAGCTTGTCCCTAGGTTGGCGCTTCCGTTACGGCGGGCCGCGTTCCCACAGTCATTTTTAACTCCAGTTGCCTGCCACCGCGCACCACCATCAGAGCGACTTTGTCACCGGGGCGCGTAGCGGCCAACAGATTGAGGCCGGCGTGACCATCTCCCACCGCCTGACCGTTGATCGCCAATACAATATCGCCGGCACGCAGCCCGGCCAGCGCGCCGGGCCCCTCGGTATACACGCTAGTGATTACCACGCCGTTGCCTGGGTCGAGATGGTTGGCGCTGGCGACTGCGGGCGACATGCGCTGTACCTCAATGCCAAGCCAGCCGCGCATCGGGTGGCCATACTCGATCAAATCCTGCATTGTGCGCAGCGCCAAGTCCGCCGGCGTGGCCAGTCCGATCCCGCTGGAGCCGCCATTCTGGGTATATATAGCGGTGTTGATGCCTAATAATTTACCGGATGCATCGATCAGCGCGCCGCCCGAATTGCCCGGATTGATTGCCGCATCGGTTTGAATGAAGTCTTCATAAGTGGCGAGGCGCAGGCCATAGCGACCGGTTGCGGAAATAATACCCTGGCTCACCGATTGGCCGAAGCCGTAGGGGTTGCCGATAGCCAATACCACATCGCCCACTCGTGCCTTGGTGGTATCGCCAATCTCGATCGGCTCAAGGTTGGGCAGATCGATTTTTAGCGCGGCCAGATCGGTTTCGGTATCGAAGCCCACTACGCGCGCGAGTGCTTCGCGACCGTCGGCCAGGAGCACTAAAATCTCGTCAGCACCATCGATTACATGATGATTGGTGAGCAGATAGCCGGTCCGGTCGATGATGACGCCAGAGCCGAGGCTGCGCTGAATGCGCTCCTGTTGTTTAACGTTGCCGCGATTGTAAAAACGTCGATACAGGGGATCGTTGAGCAGCGGGTTCAATGGCGCCTGCAGTGTTTTGCTGGTGTAGATATTGACGACGGCCGGAGCCGCGCGATTGACGGCATCTGCATAAGAATACGGTGCGCTGTGTTGCGCGCCGCTCGATGCCGCGTGCTGCGGCTGCCAATAGTTGACGATCAGCAGGCCTGCTAGAATGCCACACATTGTCGGCCAGCCAAGAAACCGCAACCACCCTTGCATGACTAAACTCGTCGAAGTCAAAAGCGCTAAGACTATCACGCCAGGCTATTCCCGGCTGTAAAAAGCCGGCTTTAAAAAGGAGAACGTTGTGGCCAGTACATTGGTAAACCTGGTCGCTGCCGCCGATCGATTATTGCAGCCCGCATTCTTTCAGGACTATTGCCCTAATGGTT
>DATIED010000147.1:0-4988 GCA_035455965.1 Spongiibacteraceae bacterium | reverse complement strand
CGCCTGGATGGTCTCGAGAGACACATCGGTGGTCAACTCGGCGTACAAGGTCGAATGAATGCCTCTGACGATCGGCAATAAATGCGGCACAAAGGTCAGTTGCACCGGCGCGCCGGCGATATCGTTCAAACCTTGTTCGATCTCGGGCAGATGCCGGTGCCCGGCTACGCCGTAAGCCTTGAAACTATCGTTAACCTCGGCAAACAGGTTATCGATTTTAGCCTGGCGCCCGGCACCGCTGGCGCCGCTGGCCGAGTTGGCGATCAAGCGTTGGCTGTCGATCCAGCCTTTTTCCAGCAGTGGCAGAAAACCCAATTGCACCGAGGTCGGATAGCAGCCCGGCGCGGCGATTAATTGCGCACCGCGAATCTGCTCGCGATTGAACTCGGGCAAACCGTACACCGCCTGCTTCAGCAGCTCGGGCGCGGTATGCGGCTCGCCGTACCATTGCGCCCATAACTCGGCGTCGCGAATACGAAAGTCGGCGGATAGATCGATAATGCGCACGCCGCGCTGCAGTAAATCGGGGACGGTCTGCATCGCGACATTGTGCGGAGTGGCGAAAAACACTACATCGCAGGCAGCCAGCACCGCGGCATCCGGCACGCTGAAGCGCAGATCGACGTGCCCGCGCAGATTGGGATACAGATCGGCCACCGCCAGCCCCTGCTCGGAGCGCGAAGTGATGACAGTCACTTCCGCCTGCGGATGTTTGGCCAGAATGCGCAATAACTCGACGCCGGTATAACCCGTGCCGCCGACAATACCTACTTTGACCACGATCTATCCTCTCAACCTAACGACCCCAGCGGCTATGATAAAACATTGCCACCCGCGCGGATAAGGAAATTCCTCGTTAGAATACTGCGCTTTGCAAATTGAGATTGCGACATGCTCTGGCTCAAGGCCTTTCACATCATCGCCGTGGTTTGTTGGTTCGCTGGGATTTTTTACCTGCCACGCCTGTTCGTCAACCATGCGCTCAGTACGGATCAGGCGACGCGCGAACAGCTAAAAGTCATGGAGCGCAAACTGTATCGCTTCATCACCCCGTTCGCCTTCCTCACCATTGCGCTGGGCATTGCCATGGTGCTGCAAAACCCCGCGTATTACGCGCAGGCCGGCTGGTTACAGATAAAGCTGTTACTGGTCCTGCTATTGGCTCTGTATCACTGGCAGTGCGGACGTCTGGTACGGCGATTTGCCGAGGATCGCATCGATCATGGCCACGTCTATTACCGCTGGTTCAACGAATTGCCGGTATTGCTCTTGTTCGGTATTGTTATTTTGGCGGTGGTAAAGCCATTTTGAGAGCGGCATTTATCGTCGCACATGGATCGACGATATTCAGTTATCCATGCAGCGTCGATCGATTGCCGCTGTATTATTATTTTGTGGTCGACGCCGGCAATATGTTTTTGCAGTTTTCGCGAAGTGTGGCCAGTAATCTATATCCTTGCCAGCCCACTGCAAAAAATGTTGCACATCATCCGCCAAGGCATTGGCAATGATATCGAGCGCTGCCGGGCTCCACTGCATTTTTTCGACAAATGGTTGCCTCAGACCAAGCGCTTTAAATACCCTGTCGCGTTTAGCCAAGCTCACTTTTGCGAGTTTTTGACTCCAATAAGGATGCGATTGCAGGCGCCGCAGCAGCTTTGTATCGTAGAGCTTTTCTGCGCCCGCATTCATCGAGCGCAGTCGGATAGAAGCCGCCGGCGCCGGATCGAGCCCCAGAAAATTGAAGCAACGCCGCAACTCAAATTCGGTGTTAGCGACCAAATCCTCGAGAAGTACCACCAAAATTCGCTGCGGCGGCACGCGTTGCAGGTAATTGCCGAGCCGCGCGAAATACAATGAATCGTCGATTAGCTGCGGCAGCTGCGCAAGCGCCTTATCGATATCGAATTCCGTATGAATACCGAAAGTCACGCCGCTGTGATGAAATTCCCTGAAGCTGGATTCGATACGTTTCAACGGATCGCGCGCTAAAAAAATCAGCTTAATCTCCGGAAAGTGCTGGAGTATCCGATCGCGGCTAACTTCGCCGTACGTAAGGGTACTGTACATTGTCGTCCCTTCGCCAAACAACAGATTGCCGCGCTCGCGAGGGAACAATGCCGTATAAAAATCCCAGCGCTGATCGTAATCGTCCCAAGTGAAAAAATTCGGCTCCTTGATGCTTGAAATGCAAATATCCGGATGCTCATCGAGCAGCGCACAGAGCGTGGTCGTGCCGCATTTACTGAACCCCGGCAGCATAAACTGGAGACTTATATCGCTCTTTAAGTCGGTAGGTACTCCCAACATAGATACTTTTTTCTGTAGCTCACTCGCGCGCGAAGGCGTGGAAGTTACAATGAATAAGGATCGATATCAATAGTTCGGCAGATGAGCCCCTACCGCCGGCTGCGCGCGCGACAAGCCGGCATCGCGGTGCCCGCGCAGTAGCCAAATCACGGTTGGCGGTGCAGAATAAGGCGCCACATCGATTATCTTTGACGATATTGCGTGCGGGAGTCTTGCATGGATTCGAAACAGCCGGTATTTCTCTCCATTAACAGTCACGACCCCAGCGGTGGAGCCGGCCTGGTCGCCGATGTAGAGACCGCCACCAGCCTCGGCTGTCATTGCGTCTCAGCCATTACCGCATTAAATGTTCGCGATACTAAAAACCTGAAAGACCGCCAAAGCAGCGACACCGCGCTGATGATCGAGCAAGTCCGTGCCGCGCTCGAAGATTGTCCAATCGCCGCGATCAAAGTCGGCGACATCGCCACTATCGCGCAAGCCGAAGCCATTCACACTATTCTCGGCGAATACAGCAATATCAAAGTCGTCCTGGATCCAGTCCTGCATCACGGCGCCGACGATGGCGACGTCGATGCTGCCGTGCGTCTGCTGCTATTGCCACGCGCGACGTTTACAGTGCTCAGCACAGAGCATATTCAACAACTCTCGACGGGCGGCGACAGCGTCAACGCCTACGTGCAGCAATTACTGGAGTTCGGTTGCGAGCACTTATTAGTCACCGGTATCAAAGGCGAGAACGACAAACTGATCAACCGTCTATTTTCCACGCGCGGTATCGATAAGGAATACAGTTGGGACCTACTGCCGCAATCCTTTCACGGCGCCGGCAGTACGCTATCAGCAGCCATCACCGCTTACCTGGCGCATGGTTTCGATCTATTGGAAGCGCTACAGCAAGGCCAGCAGTTCACTTGGCAAGCGCTCGCCAATGCCCAACACGTGGGTCAGGGATGTTTAATCCCCGACCGTTTATTCTGGTGTCGCCGCTCCGACTCTTGATCGATAACTCAACTATAACGTAGCACTGCACCGTTCATTTGGCGCTGGCATTGCGCCTCCCAGTGCCGGATAATTTCGGCGCCCAATAATTTCAGTCGCAACCCGCTCGGCCTTAGAAACCGAGCCAGACCGCTGTATCGAGAAGCTCAAAATCATGCGCCCACGCTCCGAACAACTTTTTGGCGAAGCTCAACTCTACATTCCCGGCGGCGTTAATTCGCCGGTGCGGGCGTTTAAAGCCGTCGGCGGCTCGCCGGTTTTTATCGAGCGCGCGGCGGGACCGTATTTATTCGATGTCGACGGCAACCGCTACATCGATTACGTATTGTCATGGGGCCCGATGATTGCCGGTCACGGCCATCCCGCCGTCATCGCCGCCGTCAGCGAGCGCTTAATCGACGGCTTGAGTTTCGGCGCGCCAACTGCGATAGAAATCGACCTCGCGCGCAAACTCTGCGAAATAATGCCGAACATGGACTTGGTACGCATGGTTAGTTCCGGCACCGAAGCGACCATGAGCGCCATCCGGCTGGCGCGCGGTCATACCGGCCGCGACAAAATCATCAAGTTCGAAGGTTGTTACCACGGCCATTCGGATTCGCTATTGGTAAAAGCGGGCTCCGGCGCGCTGACATTCGGTGTACCGAGCTCGCCTGGTGTGCCGGCGGCACTCGCCGACCATACCATCACGCTGAACTACAACGACAGTGCGCAAATCGAACAAACCTTTGCACAGATCGGCGAACAAATCGCCTGCGTCATCGTCGAGCCGGTGGCCGGTAATATGAATTGCGTCCCGCCGCTGCCCGGCTTTCTCGAAACACTGCGCGCAGTGTGCACGCAATATGGCAGCGTATTGATTTTCGATGAAGTGATGACGGGCTTCCGCCTGGGGCTCACCGGTGCGCAGGGCTATTACGGCGTCGAAGCCGATTTAACTACGCTCGGCAAAGTAATCGGCGGCGGCATGCCGGTCGGCGCATTCGGCGGCAAGCGCGCCATCATGGAAAAAATTGCACCGCTCGGCCCTGTGTATCAGGCCGGTACGCTGTCGGGTAACCCGGTGGCAATGGCGGCCGGTCTGGCGAATTTAAAAATCATCAGTCAGCCGGGATTCTATGCCGAGCTATTCCACAAAACCGAAATGTTGGTGCAGGGCCTGCGCGCCGCTGCGCAAAAAGCCGGCGTTCCTTTTACCACCAATCGAGTCGGCAGCATGTTCGGCGTATTTTTTACCGTCGAGCCACACGTCACTAATTACCGGCAAGTAATGGCCTGCGATACGCAGCGCTTTAACCGTTTCTTTCACGGCATGCTGAACGAAGGCATTTATCTGGCACCAGCCTCCTACGAAGCCGCATTTATGTCGAGCGCACATAGCGACGACGATATTGCGCATACCATCGCCGCCGCCGAGCGCGTAATGCAGACACTTTGACCCATCGACCACTGTGCTGCATCGTTAAATAAAAATCGATGCCTCACGACGACGAGCAGTATTAACTGAGATCGATTATGAGTAAAAATTTAACGCGCGCGCCCTTTCCGTCGACCCGTATGCGGCGCATGCGCGCGAGCGATTTTTCGCGGCGCTTGATGCGCGAAAATGTACTGACGCCGAATGATCTCATCTATCCGGTTTTCGTATTGGACGGCCAGAATCGGCGCGAGCCAAT
>DATIED010000146.1:0-3391 GCA_035455965.1 Spongiibacteraceae bacterium | reverse complement strand
TTCGGTGGAGACACGGCCGGGAATGATTTGCAGAATTTCGCAGCCGATCGCCACCGCAAGTTTATCGACGCAAGCGCTGAGTTGTTGCGCGTCGCTGCCGGGTTGTTGCCGAGCCCAGCTTTTAGCCTGCGCGATCAGTGGCTGGTAAGCGGGCAGCGTCGCCGCTTTTAATAACAGCGATGGATTGGTGGTTGCATCCAGCGGCTGAAAACGTTTGATCGCTTCGATATCGCCGGTATCGGCGACTACATCGGTAAAACTTTTCAGCTGATCCAGTTTATTGGGCATTGCGTTGACCTTTATTCAGTGTTCGGCGCGGCGATCCGCTAAGGGAATGCCGCAGCGGCGGTATGTGTACCGACATTATGAACTGGAATTTATGACCGCCGAAAGGGCGGCTTGTTCGGCAGGCAGCAGAGCTGCCTGTGCCGCCATCAGCACATCGACAGTGGCGCCGGGACGTGGCGCACCCTCGCCGAGAATCCGCCGAAAGCGGCGCGCGCCGGGCTCGCCCTGGTAGAGGCCGAGAATATGTCGGGTGATGTGGTGCAGGGTAGCGCCGCGCTGCATTTGTTGTTCGATATACGGTAGTAACTCTTCGATCACCGCGGCGCGCGTTTTGATCGGTGCCTTGGCATCGAACAACTGCCGATCCACTGCGCTCAGTAAATAGGGATCGTGGTACGCCGCGCGCCCCAGCATGACGCCATCGACCTGCTGTAAATGCTGGTCGCATTCGGCCAGCGTATGAATACCGCCATTGATGATGATATTGAGATGTGGGAATTCGCGTTTTAAGCGATACACCTCTGCATAGCGCAGCGGCGGCAGTTGCCGATTCTCCTTAGGGCTCAGCCCTTTCAGCCAGGCTTTGCGGGCATGCACGATAAAAGTTGTGCAGCCGGTGGCGGCGACCGTGTCGACAAAATGCGCCATGTGCTCATAGCTGTCCATATCGTCGATACCGATCCGGTGTTTAATGGTCACAGGCACTGAACTGGCATCCTGCATGGCTTTAATGCAGTCGGCGACCAAATCTGGCTGCGCCATCAGGCAGGCGCCGAACGCACCGTTTTGCACGCGGTCGGACGGACAGCCGCAGTTCAGATTGACCTCGTCGTAACCCCATTGCTGGGCCAGGCGTGCGCAGGCCGCAAGTTCTTTGGCATCGCTGCCGCCCAACTGCAGCGCCAGCGGATGCTCGCTGGCATCGTAGTGCAGAAAGCGTTCGGCATCGCCGCGCAGCAGCGCGCCGGTGGTGACCATCTCGGTGTAGAGCAGGGCATGTTCGCTGAGCAGCCGCCAGAAGTAGCGGCAGTGCCGGTCGCTCCAATCCATCATTGGGGCAATGCAGAAGCGGTTGTCAGGTACTGGGGCGAAGGTCAAAGAGCGTGCTCGTTCAGAAATAATGGCGGGGGATTATGCGTAGTTTTGCGACTTTTTTGTAGCCTGGTTTATCGGCCTGCATACAACCTGGCGGGATTTGCCGGGCGCTGGTCGCGCTTGCATGCCGGAGCGTCCTGCGGAGGCTGACATCACACTAAAGTATGAGGTAATGTTAGGGTAAAGCGACCACTATACGGTCCGCCCTGAGTTTCAAATGCGCCCGGCAGCATTGCCGATGCGCTCGATCCAGCGACTCCATGTCCGATCAACCAAATGTCCGATCAACCAATAATTCGAGGTAGGTGCAACGTGATTCTTAAAGATAAAGTGGTAATCGTAACTGGCGCCGGTCCCGGCATGGGCAGCAAATTGTGCGCATTGATCGCCGAGGAGGGCGCAAAAATCGTCCTGGCGGCGCGCACCAAGGATTATGTCGATGAGTTGGCCGAGAATATTCGCAAAGCCGGCGGCCAGGCACTGGCCGTGCAGGCCGATGTGGGAGTGCGTGCCGATTGCGAGCGCCTCGCCGCTGCGGCGGTCGAGAAGTTTGGCGCCATTAACGGTCTGGTCAATAGCGCCTATCGTCCCGGCGTATTCCGGCCGTTCGAAGAGGCCGATCTCGACGATTGGAAAGCCAGCATCGATGTGACGCTGTTCGGCGCGTTGAATATGATTCAGTCGGTACTGCCGACCATGAAAAAAACCGGCGGCTCGATCGTCAATGTCGGCACCATGGAAACGCGTAAACCGATCGCCCAGCACGGCTCCTACACCGTGCCGAAAGCGGCGCTGCAAGCGGCGACCCGCCAGCTCGCGGTGGAACTCGGCCAATACAAAATTCGCGTCAATAGCGCCGTGATCGGTTGGATGTGGGGCGCGCCGGTCGAGTTTTATATGAATGCGATGTCGAGCCAAACCGGCGTGCCGGTGGAAACGATGATCGCGCAAACCGCTGCCACCATTCCGCTTGGCCATATTCCGCCGGATTTCGAGTGCGCAAAATCGATTATCGCGCTGTTATCCGATTACAACAGCCAAGTGACCGGCGCCGCGGTGGACATCAACGGCGGCGAATACCTGGCACTGTAATACCCGACTTAATGCACTGGCTTGCCGTAGCCGGTGTCGATTACGATCGAAAGCGCTCGCCGCTAACATATCTGGCGGCGAGCGCTGGCTTTCCGGGTTGGTCGTAACGTATCGATAATAACTAAAGCCCTGAGCCGCCACCGACGATTAGCAGTGCATCATGCTTTTGTTGAATAATGGGCGTCTTTGTTTTGGACTTGGCAGCAGCCATGCGCGCTTCGGTAAACTCCTCGTTATTCAGCCAATTGCTCGCGTTGATTTATCAGGGCGTCGACGAGGCGCAACCGTGGTTCGCATTCGTCGATTGTCTCGCCGATGCGATGGATGCGCACGATGCTTCGCTGCTGATTTATTCGAAGCGTCAGCGCCAATTTTATTATCACATCACCACCGATCGGCATTTTTACTGGACCGAAAAAACGCTGCAGGAAGCGATGCAGGTCAGTTACATGGTCGATATCGAAGCGCCGGCGCCGATGACCGAGCGCGATTGGGGGCGCATGCCGGCTTTTCAGGATAGCCGTCTCTATAAAGAGTTTTTGGCGCCGATCGATATCACGCATATGATCATGCACGATGTCTTCAGCGACGAAGATGTGGTCTTTCGTATTGCTGCCACGCGCACCAGCAAACAGAAAAACTTTGGGGCCGCCGAGCGCCAGTTGTTGCAGCAATTATCGCCGCATCTGCAGCGCGCCGCCGACCTGCGCAGTCGCATCAATGCCAAGGATGCGCTCGCGAACACGGCCTTTGAGCTCGCCGGCAAATTGGCGATTGGCTGCATCGTGCTGAACCCGCTGCGACAGATTATTGCGATCAATGGACCGGCCAATTTTTTTATCGAGCATACCGATGGTTTGCGTATCGATAATAATCAATTGCAGATCGGTGCCGGCGAGAATTTTGAGGCGCTGAA
>DATIED010000145.1:0-2094 GCA_035455965.1 Spongiibacteraceae bacterium | reverse complement strand
GGAGGGAGCGGCATGATCGCCATGATGGAATCGTTACAACGGAGTTTTATCCCTGCCTTATTACTGGGGTTCGCAACCGGTGTGCTGGCGTTGATACCCGTGGTGGGATGGGTGTTGGGGTTGGCGATATTTATTCTTGTCAATAAATATACCAAGCGCAGTTCGTTTGCTATGGATCTCATCGTGATGATGGTGATGTGGGCGATGATCCGGCAATTGGCGGCGCCGCTGTTGGGCGGCTGACGGCAGGTAAATAAGAGACGTGTTTCGGCAATAAAAGCCTGCTTGCAGCGCAGCAATGAATTCGAATAGATTGTGAGCTCTTTCTGCGGACAGTTACGGTCGTTTCTACGTGAATTACTGGCTATTTAAAACCGAACCGAGCGAGCTTTCGATCGACGATCTGCAGCGTTGCGGAGCGCGCGGTGCGTGCTGGGAAGGCGTGCGCAATTATCAGGCGCGCAATTTATTGCGGGATCAGGTCAAGTTGGATGATCGCATATTTATCTATCACTCCAGTTGTGCCGTGATCGGTGTTGCCGGCATGGCGCGGATCGTTAAAGCTGCGTATCCGGATCCGAGTCAGTTCGATGCACGCAGCCATTATTACGATGCTGCCAGCACGGTCGCAAAACCACGCTGGATCGCAGTCGATGTGCGCCACGAGCAATCGTTTGCCGACATTATTCCGCTGGCCGCGCTCAAAGCCAGTGCCGCCTTGGCGGCACTACCGGTCGTGCAGAAAGGGAGTCGTCTCTCGGTCAGTCCAGTCAGCAGCGCCGAGGCGAAGGTGATTCTGGCGATGAGTGGTGCTTAATACCGGGCATTTTAATGATGATGGCCGCCGGCGCCGTGCGCATGTCCATGCGCTTGTTCTTCCTCGGTTGCGGCCCGCACATCGACAATTTCGATGGCATAGTTGAGCGATTGCCCCGCGAGCGGATGATTGGTGTCCACGTCGACCGAGAATTTGCCGACCTTGATTACCGTCACTAACGTAGATCCATCTTTAGTATTTAGCTCTACCGCCTGACCGGGTCGCAATTTGCCGGCATGTTTTAAATATTTAGCGGGGACTCGTTCGATCGAGTTCGCCTTGAGTTCGCCATAAGCATCGGCCGCCGCCAGCATAACTGTAAATTGATCGCCGCTTTTTTTACCTTCAAAGGCAGCTTCTAATTTGGGTACGATATTATTGGCACCGTGCAGATACACCGCCGGTTCGTCGTCGCGATTGGTTTCGATCGTTTTGCCGTCGAGATCGCTGAGGGTGTAATAAAAGCTGACGACTGCGCCATTTTCCGCTTGCATGGGCGTATTCCTAATCGTTTGTTGGAGGAAGTGTTTACCGATGGCGCGCTATGTTAGTGGCAATGTCGGTATTTGAATAGCATTTACAACGCTGACATTGGGGTTGGGGGAATCTTGTTATGGCCGATATAATTCCGTTTACACGCGGACCCAAAAAAAAACACAACACACCGCAGCGCAGCGTGTTGTGTCAAAATGGCCATCATCGTTGGGTGGTCTGGCAGCAAAAACCCTTCGATGTAAAACAGGGTAAGTTAATAACAATCTTTCGTTGTGAGCGTTGCGGCGCAGAGCGTAGCGAAGCGCGCTAACGCGATTAATCAAGCTTGGCGGCGATCGCGCTCAATAAGTCCTTGGCTGCAGAGCTGCCCTCCACGGCTTGTACCACCAGGGCCATGCCCAGTATATGCTCGGCTATCACTGCGTACATCGGCGCGTCTTCAGCTTCGGCGGAGTCGCGTAGATAGAGAAACGCGCGCGCACTGATGTCGTCGATAATCTCCTGCATACCGGGCTTGCGGTAGTCGGCGAGACTGATCACATTGTTGGCGCTGGACATGATGATTACCGATGCGGGAAGTTGAACAAAGTATAAGCAGCGAATTGCAGGCTGAAACTAAGTAATTACACCTAAGGGTAAGCTGCAAAGATGCCCGCTTTTCGCGGAGTTGTCGGGGCTGCGCTATTGCGTGCTGACCTGCGCTCCATGTTGGATTCCAGTTTCATGCACGCGATAATAGGCGTCGAAATTATTTATTTATTGGGAATGTTATGACTGAAATT
>DATIED010000144.1:0-6772 GCA_035455965.1 Spongiibacteraceae bacterium | reverse complement strand
AGCGATTGGTAGTTAGTAAAAGCAACCAGCAATATAGCTAACAACTCGCGAGCCAACTACTAAAAACCAACTACTAAAAACTGGTACTTATGAAGTTTAGCCCCCTGATCGATGAGTTAGTACAAGCATTGCGCTGCCTGCCGAGTGTCGGTCCTAAATCGGCGCAGCGGATGGCGTTTCATTTATTGGAGCGCAATCGCGACGGCGGTTTGCGGCTCGCGGAAATTTTGCAGCAGGCGCTCGAACAGGTCGGGCACTGCGGGGCGTGTCATACGCTGTCGGAATTGGAGTTGTGCGGTATTTGTAGCGACCCACGGCGCGATCAGCAAACACTGTGCGTAGTGGAGTCGCCGGCCGATGTTTTGGCGCTCGAACAGGCGAGCAGTTATCGCGGTGTTTATTTTGTATTGATGGGGCATTTATCGCCGATCGACGGCATCGGTCCGAGCGAAATCGGTATCGATCATTTATTGCAGCGCGTGCGCGATCAACAGATGAAGGAAGTGATTTTGGCAACCAATCCAACCGTGGAAGGCGAGGCAACCGCATTTTATATCACCGAACAGGTGCGTGCGCAGGGCGTGATGGTCAGCCGCATCGCACACGGCGTACCGCTCGGCGGCGAGTTGGAGTACGTCGATAGCGGTACGCTGGCGCATGCGCTAAGCGGCCGCCGTGCTGTCGAATGAGTGCTGCAAAATGAGTGCGCCGATTTACGTCGATAGCAATGCGCAGCTGGCCGAGTTGGCCGCGCATTGGCATGCCAGTCCGCTGCTGGCGCTGGACACCGAGTTCGTGCGCGAAACCACTTTTTATCCAATCGCCGGTTTGTTGCAGCTGGGCGATGCCGAGCATCAATATCTGATCGATCCGCTACGCATCGACGATTGGTCGCCACTGCAGGCTTTGTTCGCCACCGGCTCTTATAAAGTGCTGCATGCGTGCAGCGAGGATTTGGAATTGTTTGCGCGTCTGTTGGGAGCGCTGCCACAACCGTTGTTCGACACGCAGGTCGGTGCCGCGCTGGCGGGTATTGGTTTTAGCCTCAGTTATCAGGCGCTGGTACAAACCTGTCTCGGCATCGAAGTAGAGAAGGAGCAGACGCGCTCAGATTGGGTGCGACGACCGTTGAGCGAGGCGCAATGCCATTACGCAGCGCTCGATGTGGCCTATTTGCCGGCGGTATTTGCCCAATTGGCGGAGCGCCTGACTGCGCTCGGTCGTTTCGAGTGGTGGCGCGAGGATGGCGAGCGCACGATCGCTGCCAGTCAGCTACAAACCGTACCGACGCTTTATTATCTGAAGCTCGCCGCCGCGTGGCGCTTGCAGGGACCGCAATTGGCTGTGCTGCAACAGTTATGCGTGTGGCGCGAACAACAGGCGCGCGAGCGCAATGTGCCGCGCGGACGCATCGTCAAAGATCCCCAGTGCATCGAGATCGCACGCTGCCTGCCGCGCACGCTGAGCGAATTGGCGGCGGTGGCCGAACTGCATCCGCAGCAGGTGCGCAACGAGGGCGCGCAATTGCTGGAGCTGGTGGCACGTGCGCGCGAACTGCCGGCGGCCGATTATCCGCTGCCGCCGGAACCACCATTGTCGCGCGAGTGGGGCGAGCGCCTGAAGCGGCTGCGCGCGTTGATCGCCGAGCGTGCGCTAGACTTGAACATGCCCGCCGAAGTGTTGGCCCGCAAGCGCGATTGCGAGCTGTTATTGCGCACCGGCGCATTGCCGGACAGTTTGAAGGGCTGGCGCGAGGCCGAGATCGGCGCGCCGCTATTATCTTTATTTAAATCGATGGTTTAGTCATGCAGCGAATTTGCTCGATCTACCGCAGTGCAAAAACTGAAGGGATGTATCTCTACGTCGATAAAGCCGAAGGCCTGGCGCGCGTACCTGAAGCATTGATGCAGCGCTTCGGTAAAGCGGAATTAGCGATGACATTGGCCTTGCACTCCGAGCGCAAATTAGCGCGCGCGGATGTCGCAATGGTATTGCAGGCGATTGCCGATAACGGGTTTTTTCTGCAGTTGCCGCCGCATACGGAACACGATTCGAGCACTACCCGCATCATCAACGAGAATTCTTTTTAAGGTTCGACGGCAGGACCTGTCCTGCTTGATCTACAGGATCCTTGATGCTCAACTTACAAAGCCCTCTCTGTTGGACCTACAGGACCATAGATGTTAGACCTACAGGACTATAGCAACGCCTGGGATCACCTCATCGGCTGGGGGGTGTATCTGTTGTCAGCGGCTATCATTTGCTTTGCTTTATGGCGTTTGACGAAACGCTGGCAGCATGAGATTCGCTATTTATTGCTGGCGCTGATCGCTGTGGTTTTGTTCATGCCCGCGCCGGTGCCGGGACATAGCGTGTTGGCGCCGGCGCTGATGTTTTTGCTACTCGGCGCAATGACTGGCGGCGCCGAAGTGCTGGCACCGGTATTGGTGCGCCTGTCGCTGGGTGGTGTGCTGGCTATTTTGCTGGTGTTGATCAGCAGCATCCTCTGGCGCTGGCATCGCCGCCGCCGCGCTTGAGTTTTGTTCTTTTTTAATAAGCTGCTATAACTGTTTGTTGAGAAAAGACTTTACGTTAAGGCGGCGTCTCCCCATGAACGCATTTGCACGATTCACTCGGGCTTGTTTAATACCGTTGTTGTCGCTGGCGGCAAGCGGGGTCAATAGCGCGCCGTCGACCGGTGTCGTGCTGCATCCCGATGTGCGCGTGTTGATCGATGTTTCCGGCAGTATGAAACAAAACGATCCGCACAATTTGCGCAAGCCCGCGCTTGAGCTGTTACTGCAACTGTTTCCCAAGGATGCCCGGGCTGGCATCTGGACTTTCGGGTCGACTGTGCAAACGCTGGCGCCGCTGCAGAACGTCAGCGATAGCTGGCGCAACGCAGCGCAGAAAAAATCGGTACAAATAACTTCCACCGAGTTGTATACCAATATTCCCTCTGCCTTGGAGAAGGCGGCCGCGGATCTCGATAGCCGTCCCGCCGGTTATCGCACCAGTATTATTTTATTGACCGATGGCATGGTCGATGTTGCAAAATCGGCCGCCGAAAATGCCGCTGCCCGGCAACGCCTGTTGAAGGAAGTTTTACCACGCCTGACCAAGGCTGGCGTCGTGGTGCAAACCATTGCGCTGTCCAGGTCGGCGGATCGCGAGTTGATGGAGCGCATCGCTGCTGACACCGGCGGCCTGTTCGCCACCGCGGAGACGGCCGAAGAACTGAATCGTATTTTCCTGCAAGCCTTCGATGCGGCGGCACCCGCCGAGCAGTTGCCGCTGACCGGCAATCGCTTCCAGGTCGACTCCTCGATCGATGAAATAACTACGCTGGTTTTTAACAAAAGCGATAAGCCGGTCGAATTAATTGCACCCGATACCAAGCACTACAGCTTTGCCAGTCATGGCGACGATATCAAATGGTTCCAGGGGCAGGGCTATGAGCTGATCACCGCTAAAAAGCCGCTGGTAGGCGAGTGGACGGTCGTTGCCGATGTGGATAAAGGCAGCCGCGTGACGATCGTCAGTAATCTGAGTTTGACCGCGACGCGGCTGCCCGACAGCCTGTTCGTCGGCGCTGCGAAAGACGAGTTGGTAGCCGCGCTCAAGCAGCAAAACGAAGTGATCTCGCAGGCGGAGTTTCTCAAGCTGGTATCGTTTACCGCGACGGTACAGCGCCGCGAAGACAACAAACAGTGGCCGGTGGTATTAGCGGCCAGCGATCCGGTCGACGGCTATTACCGCACGCCGCTGTCGATGTTGCGCGAGCCCGGCAGCTACGATATTGCGGTCACGGTCGACGGCAAAACGTTTCAGCGCAGTCAGCGCCAAACGGTAACGGTGCGCGACAATTTCGGCGTGCGCGTCGCTGCCACGGAGGCCGGACACGGCGTTACGCTGGTTGCGCAAAATCCGAAAATCGATGTGGCTGCTAGCAGCGTAAAAGCGCAAATTAAAACCGCCGATGGCAAGACCAGTGAACAACCGGTCAGCGTCAGCGGCGATCGCGAATGGCTGCTGAAACTGGCGGCCGGTGCGCAGAGCGGGCGCGTCGAAGTGAGTTTCGAGGCGACCGGCAAATACCGCGAAGGCGAACCGTTCACCTATCATTCACCGACGGTGACGGTGGATGAAAAGGGCAATCAGGAAGTTGCGGTTGCGCCGAAAGTTGAAGCTACACCGGCGTCCGAACAACAGCCTGCATCCGAGCCGAAGAAGGAGGCGGAGCCCGCCGCCGCTGAACCCGCCAAGGAACCGGCGGCCGAGCCGGAAAAAGCCGAGGCGCCCGCCGAGAGCAAAATGGATTGGAAAAAATGGCTGCTGTACGGTGGTTTGGTGCTCGGCAATATCCTGATTCTCGGCCTGGGTTATTTTGCCTATCGCATGATCATGGGCGGCGGCAAATCGAAAGTGTTAGAAGAGTCCGACGATGAAGAGGGCGAGGATAATAAAGCCTCCGGCGGCAGCGCCAAAGACGACAAAAAAGGCGCCGATAAAAAGGGTGAGCCGAAAGCGAAGCGTGCCGGCAAAGGCTCCCTGGATTTGCCGGACGATGCCATCGATATCGACCCGGCTGCGGACAAGAAGAAATAGTAGTTAGTAGTTGGGGATTAGTAGTTGGGCGTTAGTAGTTAGCTATTGGTTTGAACTGCAGTTTCGTAAGGCCGCTCGATCAGCCGTTGCCAACTACTAAAACCTAAATTCTAACCACTAATCTCAGCTTCGCCGAACATGCCCTCGAATAGCGGCGAGCTTAAGTAACGCTCGCCGGAATCCGGCAATATCACCACGATCGTTTTGCCGCGATGCTGCGCCTGTTCCGCTACCCGCTCGGCCGCCGCCATCGCTGCGCCGCAGGAAATGCCCGCCAGAATACCTTCTTCGCGCATTAAGCGATGCGTCCAGGCGATGGCGTCTTCGTTGCTGATCGCTTCGACCTGATCGACGATGCTGAGATCGAGCGTCCCTGGAATGAAGCCGGCGCCGATGCCTTGAATTTTGTGTGGTGCGTGACTTGGCTCGGTGCCGTTCAGCGCGGCGCGAATCACGTTCGAGGACTCGGGTTCCACCGCAACGGACGTGATTGGCTTGCCGCAATGGTTTTTAATAAAGCGCGAAATGCCGGTAATGGTGCCGCCGGTGCCGACGCCGCTGATCAAGACATCGATCTCGCCGTTGGTCGCTTCCCAGATTTCCGGGCCGGTAGTTTTTTCGTGAATAGCGGGGTTGGCGGGATTTTCGAATTGCTGCAGCATTAAGTAGTGCGCAGGATCGCTGGCGACTATTTCCTCGGCTTTCGCCAGCGCGCCTTTCATGCCCTTAGCGCCCTCGCTGATGACTAATTTGGCGCCGAGTGCGAGCAGCACTTTGCGGCGCTCCATGCTCATCGTGCTCGGCATTACCAATGTCACCGGATAACCGCGCGCGGCGCCGACAAACGCCAAAGCTATACCCGTGTTGCCGCTGGTCGGCTCGACCAGGGCCATGCCGGGCTGCAATCGACCGCTCTGCTCGGCATCCCAAATCATGTTGGCGCCGATCCGACATTTAACCGACATCGCCGGATTACGACTTTCCAGCTTCGCATAAATATTGTGCTGAGTAATACGATGCAATTTAACCAGCGGCGTATTGCCGATGGTCAGGCTATTGTCGGCGTACAAGCGGTTCATGGTGCTCTCCTTGTTGATGATGGCCTCAGCGCCTTTATGATCAGGCGCTGTATCTTTTTTGCCCGGCGCCAGATCTTCATTGTCAGGCCGCCGCCTGGGTTCCGCGCGCGGCGAGCCGGCGGTTTGCGGCGGAGCGTCGGCTTGCTTCGATGGCCGACAATCGTTACGCTGTAACGCTATTTTGTCCACCCCTCCCGCATTTTTATATGGTAACGCACTCATGAAGTTTGAAGGTACTGAACGTTACGTCGCCACCGATGATTTACGTATGGCGGTCAATGCCGCGGTGACTTTACAGCGCCCGCTATTAATTAAGGGCGAGCCCGGCACCGGTAAAACGCTATTGGCGGAGGAGGTTGCGCTGGCATTGAACAAGCCGCTGTTGACCTGGCACATCAAGTCGACGACCAAGGCGCAACAGGGTTTATACGAATACGATGCGGTATCGCGGCTGCGCGATTCGCAATTGGGCAACGAAAAAGTCAACGATATCGGCAACTACATCAAGCGCGGAAAATTGTGGGACGCGTTTGCCAGCGACCAGCAGACAGTATTGTTGATCGACGAAATCGATAAAGCGGATATCGAATTTCCCAACGATTTATTACTCGAACTCGATCGCATGGAGTTTTTTGTCTACGAGACCGGCGAGACCATTAAGGCGCGGCAACGGCCTATTATCATCATTACCAGCAATAACGAAAAAGAATTGCCCGATGCTTTCCTGCGCCGTTGTTTCTTCCATTTCATCAGCTTTCCCAGCCGCGAAACGATGCGCCAAATCGTCGAAGTGCATTATCCCGGCATTAAACAATCGCTGGTACAGCAGGCGATGGAGTTGTTTTTCGAGGTGCGCGAGATTCCCGGCCTGAAGAAAAAGCCGTCCACTTCCGAATTGATCGATTGGCTGAAATTACTGATGGCCGACGATATTCCCGAAGAAATACTCAAGAACCGCGATAGTTCGAAAGCTATTCCGCCGCTGTATGGCGCGCTGCTGAAAAACGAGCAGGACGTGCATCTACTCGAGCGTCTGGCATTCATGCATCGCCGCGAAACGCGCCGCTGAGTTGGGGGTGGTGGTC
>DATIED010000143.1:0-9440 GCA_035455965.1 Spongiibacteraceae bacterium | reverse complement strand
GAAATTGTTTAACGAGAGCCCCGTTTAAAGGTCATAACAATGAAAGGTCCTGCAATTTTTTTGGCACAGTTTGCCGGCGATACTGCCCCGTTCGATACGTTGAGCAGTATGGCGCAATGGGCCGCCGGGCTCGGTTATCGCGGTATTCAGGTTCCCACGTTGGGTCCGCAGTTTATCGACTTGGCGCTTGCCGCGGACAGCGATACGTACTGCGATGAAATTATCGGTACGCTGGCGCAGTACGGCATTGAAATTTCCGAGTTGTCGACACATCTGCAAGGCCAGTTGGTAGCCGTGCATCCCTCTTACGACAAACTGTACGATGGTTTTGCGCCGCCGCAGGTACGTAACAATCCTGGCGCACGCACTGCCTGGGCCGCAGAGCAATTGCTGCTGGCCGCGCGGGCGAGCTGCCGTCTGGGGCTCAAGGCGCATGCAACATTTTCCGGTGCTTTATTGTGGCATTTGATGTATCCGTGGCCGCAGCGACCCGCCGGTTTGGTTGAAGAGGGATTTGCGGAACTCGCCAAACGCTGGCTGCCGATTCTCAATGTTTTCGATGAGAATGGTGTCGACATTTGTTACGAGCTTCATCCCGGTGAGGATTTACACGACGGCATCACTTTCGAACGTTTTCTCGACGCAGTCGGCCAGCATCGGCGTGCGAATATTTTATTCGACCCTAGCCATATGTTGCTTCAGCACCTCGACTACCTGTCTTTTATCGATATCTACCATGAGCGCATCAAGGCCTTTCATGTCAAGGATGCCGAATTCCAAAGCAACGGTCGCAGTGGTGTATACGGTGGATACCAGAATTGGCTCGAACGACCAGGTCGCTTTCGCTCGCTCGGCGATGGCCAGATCGATTTCAAAGGAATTTTCAGCAAGCTCGCACAATACGATTATCCCGGCTGGGCGGTGCTCGAATGGGAGTGTTGTCTGAAGCACCCCGAGGATGGCGCGCGCGAAGGCGCTGTATTTATCCGCGAGCATATGCTGCGCAGGGCCGAGCGCGCATTCGATGATTTTGCGAGCGTAACCGGCGACCCGATGTTGAACAGACAAATACTCGGTTTGACCGATTGACGCAGTGAAATTTATGCAGCAGCCGAATTTGGCAAAAATCCTGTAATTGAGCATCGATAGATAACTATAAAGCGTGGAGATACTCGTGACTGATAACGGCATGGTAGATAGCGCAATGGCAATAGATCGGCGGCGACTTTTTTTTACCGCCAATCTGGCGATGTTTATGATCGGTTTGGGATTTGCGGTGCGTGCGAATATTGCGTCCAGCCTGCAAGCCGAATTGTTCGACCGGGTCGACTTGGCACATTCTGCGGCAATGGTTGGGACGGCGCTGGGGATTACGTTTAGCGGCTTCGCGTTGACGTTGCTGTTCGGCAGCGCACTGGTCGATTTAATCGGCGTACGCAAAGTACTGGTTTTTGCTGCAATCGGTTTTATCGCCGGTAGCTTATTAGTGGGGCTGGCCTCGTACCTACCGATAGGCAGTGCGACCTATCCTCTGGTGCTGGCGGGGTTGTTAGCGACGGGATTAGGATGGGGCGCGGTTGAAGCAGGTAGTAATCCGATGGTTGCGGCCATTTATCCCGACGAAAAAACGCACCGTTTAAATATTTTGCACGCTTGGTGGCCAGCCGGCATCGTGGTCGGCGGCTTGTTGGGCATTGCTCTTGGCGCACTGCACTTCGCTTGGCAAATCAATTTGTTGATATTGATGGTGCCAGCATTATTGCTGGCCTACCTGGCGCTCACCACGGACTTCCCGGTCTCGGAACGGGTGGCGCGCGGTATCAGCTACGGCGATATGTTTCGGGAACTATTCCGACAACCGATGTGCTTCGTCTGGTTTGCCTGCATGATGCTGACAGTGGCATCCGAATTAGCGCCGGGGCAGTGGGTCGATCTGGTGTTATCCCGCGTGGTGGGGATGCGCGGTATTTTGTTGTTGGTATACGTTAGCGCGTTGATGTTTGTAATGCGACACTTTGCCGGCGCGTTGGTAAAGCGGTTTTCGTCGGTGGGGCTGTTGTTGATTGGCAGTGTCTGCACGGCGATCGGACTATTCAGTTTAAGTTTCGCAAATACTCCACTCACCGCATTGCTTGCTGCCACCGTGTGGGGTGTTGGTGTGTGTTATTTCTATCCGACCATGGTGGCCTCGGTCGCTGAGCGTTTTCCACGCGGCGGTGCGTTATTTATGGGTATCACAGGCTTCGCCGGCGGCATGTCGATTCAATACGTCCTGCCTGAACTTGGTGCCATTTTCGACCGCGCTAAATTAGCCGCGGCCGGCGGGATCGATAATTTCACCAAACTCACACCGAACGAGCTCGATCAGGTGCTGCATTATGCCTCGGTGCAATCATTTCGGGCGGTGGCGATAATTCCGCTGCTGTTGTTGCCGATCTTTGCATTTATTGCGTATCGCGATCGCAGGGTTAGACGACAAAATTTTGCCACCAATACTATTGGATGATGAGGAGATATCGTTGTGAATCGTCGCGAAATATTGAAAATTGCCGCCGCTATAATGGGCGCAGGTCTGTCCGGTTCGCTATCGCAGAACGTATTGGCGGGCCTGTCGCCCACTGCTAAACCATCGCGAGCCATATTTAACGCTAATTCCAGCAAGACTGTGGCCGTTCTCGCCGAAATGATTATTCCGAAAACCGATACACCCGGTGCAATCGAAGCGGGTGCACCGGCCTTTATCGAAATGATGGTGGCCGATTGGTTCAATGATGACGAGCGAAAGATATTTTTCGCGGGTATGGCGTCGTTAGATGATTTTTGCAAAGAGCAATTTAAAAAAAGCTTCCTGGCCTGCGACGAGGAGCAACGCACCGCTGCATTAAAGGATTCCGAAAAAAGCGCGCTTAGCTATAAATCCGCTGCTCCGGCAGTCGACATATCGCAAAAATATGTCGATCCGAACACGCCTTTTTTTACCAAGCTAAAAGAACTCACAGTGCTCGGCTATTTCACTTCGGAGGTTGGTGCCAAGCAGGCGCTTTCGTATAACCCAATGCCGATGCGCTACGAGGGCGACTACGATTTCGATAAAGTCGGACGCGAGTGGTCCTGGTAGGTTTTGAATTAGCACAGGGCATGCCCCTCAATTTAACGAATATTGGGTGAACAGAATGCAATCATCTTTCGATTTTGACGCCATCGTGGTGGGCTCGGGCGTAACCGGCGGCTGGGCCGCTAAAGAACTCACTGAAAAAGGTCTGAAAGTATTAATTCTGGAGCGCGGAAAACCGCTCGAGCACGGCAAGGATTATGTCACCGAGCACATGGAACCCTGGAAGATTCCTTTTGGTGGAAAACCAAACCGCGAGTTGTACGCCCGTGATTATCCGATCCAAAGTAACTGTTACGCCTTCGATGAAACAACGCGGCACTTTTGGAACAATGATCGCGAAAATCCCTATGTGTTTGATAAGGAGAAGCCATTTTATTGGTTGCGCGCGGATGTTGTCGGCGGTAAATCATTGATGTGGGGCCGGCAGGTGTATCGCTGGAGCGATCTCGATTTTGAGGCGAACAAAAAAGATGGTCATGGCATCGACTGGCCGATTCGCTACAACGATATCAAAGACTGGTATTCGTACGTAGAGAAAACCATTGGCGTCAGCGGCCAGGCGGAAAATCTATCACAGTTGCCGGATAGCGAATTTCAACCGGCGATGCAAATGAACAGCGTCGAAAAAGTCATAAAGCAGCGTATCGAAGCGGCTTATAAAGAGCGCAAGATGACCATCGGTCGGGTGGCAAATTTGACCGAGCCGCTCGGCGATCGTGGTGCTTGCCACTACTGCGGGGTCTGTCAGCGCGGTTGTTCGGTGGGTGCCTATTTCAGCAGCCACAGCTGCACGTTGCCTGCTGCTCGCAAGACGGGCAATCTCAGCTTGCGCGCGAACAGTGTAGTAGAGGGGCTTGATTACGATCCAGCCAGCAAACGTATCGCTGCGGTTCGGGTGATCGACTCAGTGACAAAAGAGAAATCGCGCATTACCGCGCGCATGGTTTTTCTGTGTGCATCGACGGTCGGTAGCGTGCAAATTCTGTTGAATTCCAAATCAGAAAGTTTTCCGAATGGACTGGCCAATCGCAGCGGCACGCTGGGCCAATACATGATGGATCACACCGACAATATTTCCGCAATCGGCATCACCGGTGAATTCCCCGGCAAATATTATTACGGTATTCGGCCTAACGGCATTTACTTGCCACGTTTTCGCAACCTGAAGGGCCGCGATACGGATGTCGATTTTGAGCGCGGCTACGGTTTTCAGGGCATGGCCATGCCGCTGGAATGGAAAGCGAGCGCAGCGCAAACGCCGGGTTTTGGCGTCGCATTCAAAAATGCCCTGCGGCAGCCGAAGTTATGGGTGATGGCGTTGGCCGGTTTCGGCGAGTGTCTGCCGTACAAGGACAATCGAATATTGCTCGACGATAAATTGGTCGATCGCTACGGCATTCCGCAGGTGCGTTTCGAGATTACTTACCGCGACAACGAGCTGCGCATGCAGGCGGATGCTACCAAGCAGGCCGCCGAGATGTTGAAGGCCGCCAAGATGGGGTTTGTGATGCCGGTCGGCAAAGGTGGCCCGCCCGGCTCGGCGATTCACGAAATGGGCGGTGCGCGCATGGGCCTCGATCCCAAGCAATCGGTACTGAATGCTCACAATCAGGCGCACGATATTTCCAATCTATTTGTCACCGACGGTTCGTGCATGGCGTCGTCGTCGTGCGTTAACCCGTCGCTCACTTTTATGGCGCTCACCGCGCGTGCCGCCGATTACGCGGTTACGCAATTGCGGGCAGGAAAGGTGTAGGCGTTTACTCGTGAAAAACTCTGAACTATTTTCGATGGCTCATTACAATTTTAGTCAACTGAGGAGTAAGAAATAATGCGAAAAATGCGTGCTATCCATGTCATTGCTGTCCTTTGTTTGCTTTCAGTATTTCAGGTTACCGCACATGCAGAGCCTGCCTACAGTACTGCAAACACATCGATTGCAGACCTCATCGATAATCCACAAACGCGCCCAATTCTCGATAAGTTCATACCAGGATTTAGCACTAATCCAGCACTCGAGCCGGCGCGCGGCATGACGTTGCAGGCAATCAAGCCCTTTGCAGCGGACACTATCACCGATGATGTGCTCGCCAAAATTGATGCCGATCTCGCCAAATTGCCGGCTCCGAAGAAATAATAACCAAGCATCTATTGATGCGATTGCGGCTGAATACCGCCGACTTATGGAAAGAGGGTGGGGCTGCGCAACGCAGCCTCGCTGCGAAAATGGTTTATGGTATCGCGCATTACATGAGCTTCTGCGCGAAGCTTTATTGAGTTGGCTATACCATAACGAAAAAATCTGAACTGCATTAAAAATTGAGCGCACTGTCTCGGTAATTCGGTATGCGCGCGCGATCAGAGAGGGCTTATGAAGCGAATCCTTAAACGTGTAGCAATTGCCGTCTCCATAGCCCTGCTGGCGATAGTGGCTTGGGCGATTTGGAGCGGCACTGCGGATCTGATTTATCGCGTAACGATCGGTTATCATCGATATGAAACCGTTGCGCCGCAGCTGCCAGCCTCGCTTAACGATAAAGCCATTTTAGTGTTTTCAAAAACCAACGGCTTTCGCGATGAAGCGGCCATACAGGCTTCTAATGCGGCGCTAGTTGCCATCGGCGAGCGTCGCGGCTGGTCGACCTTCGTGACTGAGAATGCGGCGGTATTTAATGCCGAGCAGCTAAAGCTATTCAAAGCCGTGGTTTGGAATAACACCAGCGGCGATTTGCTGACCGACGATCAGCGCGCTGTGTTTAAACAATATCTCGAACAAGGCGGTGGTTTTATTGGCATACATGGTGCCGGCGGAGATCCGAGCTACAAATGGTCTTGGTATGTACAAACGCTGATTGGCGCCCAATTTATTGGGCACACCATGAAACCGCAGTTTCAATCGGCGACTGTTCGGATCGAAGACGCTGGTGACTCCATAACGCAAGGCCTACCCACCGAGTGGGTTCGTACCGACGAGTGGTATTCGTTCGCCAACAGCCCTCGCGCTGCAGGAATACATATTCTGGCAACGCTCGACGAGAAAACCTACAGCCCGCATATGTTCTCCCGCGATGTGAGCATGGGTTCCGACCACCCGATAATCTGGAGACATTGCGTAGTGAACGGGCGCGCTTTTTATTCTGCGCTGGGGCACAGCGCAGCGACCTACGAGGAGCCCCTGTATCTCGGAGTACTAGAACGCGCGATCGCATGGGCGGCGGGTTTTGACGGAACACAATGCCAACAGGGCGCGGAAGTACATTGAGATGTTGCCGTGTCAAAGAATGCCTTGCGCTGCGCAAATATTTTCGAAATTTGTTAGAGCCTAAAGGGGCGTCATGAAGAAAAAAATGGGTATCGGCGTAAACGGTTGGGTCTGGACATCGCCGTTTCAAAGCAACTCGCTTCACCTGCTCGCTAAGGCTGCAGCAATGGGCTTCGATGTGTTTACCGTGCCGGTCGAAGCCCCTGAGCTGATTAATCCGACCGAGCTTAAGGCGGCTGCTGCCGATGCGGGTATTCGGCTGCATGTCACGGGGGCGTTCGGTCCCGCCCGCGACCTTACTCACGACGATGTAAGCTTTAGAAAAGAAGCGTTGCATTATATTCAATCGACGCTCGATCTATGCGAAAAACTCGGCGTGCAGCTTATGGTGGGCCCTATGTATTCCAGCGTCGGTAAGCGCCGTAAGATTCCTGACTCGCAGCGTCAGGTCGAGTGGGAGCGGGCGGTGATCGGATTGCGCGAAGCAGCACGTATGGCGCGCGATCACGGCGTAATACTCGGCATCGAACCGCTCAATCGATTTGAAACCGATTTGGTCAACACCGCCGAGCAGGCGAAAAGATTGGTGCGGGACATAGGCGATCCCGCCGCGCGTATTCATCTGGATACCTTCCATATGAATATCGAAGAGAAAAATATTTATGAAGCGGTAAAGCTAGCCGGCGACGATTTAGTTTATATCGACGCCAGCGAAAGCGACCGTGGCACACCCGGCACCGGTAACGTGGATTGGCGGGCCTTAGCAAAAGCATTGCAAGAAATTGGCTATGGGGGCGATTGTGTTATAGAAAGTTTTACTCCGGACTGCGAGAGCATTGCTGCAGCGGCGGCTATTTGGCGCCCACTCGCGCCGACGCAAGATTTGCTTGCGCAGGATGGCTTACATTTTCTTCGCAAAATTTTGTGCTGAGCATCGGTCGTGGCAGCGATTAGTGCTACATTGATAATGCCAGCGCGACCGCGCTTAATCAATTCATACTGCCATTGGATAACGCTCGCTCTGGGTGTCCCCCGCGAACTACTAAATTATGCGGAAACTGGTGTCTCAAAAAGACCGTTACAGTGCACCTGCCAGCTAAAATTTTTTAGATCTGAGAAATTTTGTCGAGTCCCACTCGATTTCTCTGTGGGTGTCCGGTCTTTTAGTGCGCTATGCACTCGCGCATCGTTGTAGTACTGCTTGAAAGCATCCAGCTTGCGCTGCAAATCTGCCTGATTCCAGAAAAATACTTAATCGATAAATTCACGTCGCCCCCTTCCGATTAAGCGCTCGACAAAAGGATGAGAGGTTGGCGTGTAAGGTATCGATTTAATTTCATGGATATCAAGCACCCGGGGACGTTCACCCGGCGCGATGAGCATGTCGCGGTTGATTGCCGGGGGCCCGCGCAGCCCATCAATGCTGCGTCGGGACGCAACTCCCCGGCCAGCAACCCGATGGTTTTCGCTACACCGCATTGATGGGCTGCGCGATTCATCTGGAGTTCATGGCCGGCTAGACTTTGATTGAGATCTTGCATTCACCGATAGCACTCCATCGAGAAAATGATCGACCACATAAGCTGCCCATTGTTGCATGTCGGCGGCTGTCATTGATGCGAGGCCAAGAGAAGCTGCTCGCAATGGCCTTGATATGATCATGTCTTGTAGCAGAAGCATCGCCTTGTGTGGATCGTCGCATTGGATCTCGCCACTTGCCGCTCCATCGCTGAGGAGCGTTTGAATCAGGGCGCGACCAGGAAACATCTCGTCTTGGTCGGTCATTTCGGCCAGTTCGGGAAAGCGAGCTGCTTCTGCTGTCAGAATGCAGTACAGACGAACCATTTTTGGATCCAGCATCGCCGATAGAGACTGCACTGCCACGTCGTTCAGTGCCTCACGTAGCGATCCCCCGCTTGAATCAGTTAGGTGGAATCGGCCTTGAAGAAGGGCATTACTGACAGCAATGAACAAACCCTCCTTGCTACCAAACCGTGCGTAGATCGTCTGCTTTGATGTTCCAGCCATACCGGCTATGGCCTCGACGCTAGCATTGCTGAATCCTTTTTCAAGGAAGAGAGCTTCTGCAGCCTTAATAATGGCCTGGCCCAAGGATTCCGTATTAGCACGAGTTGGTCTACCGCCGCGTGCGCGTATGACGTTGATTTTGTTCATATAAATCCGTAACTTGACTGACGGTAAAGTTGTTGGCACTATGGGCCGAATTACCGCTCGGCAGGAGTGCCCGAGCGGGATGATCCCGCGAGCCTGATCGAGACTATCAAATCCGTGACTATTAGCAATTTTGAAAAATTCGTACCGCCGAGCCCATGGACACTGCGCACGCCAGCTTCAGTACCGCCATCGCGTTCCGCGATTGGAGAATGGGGACTTGCGATCGATGCGCCATTGACCATCGAGGTCCCCGACGAGCATCTGTGGCAGCACGATGCCGACATGATCATAGTCGGCCTTGGCGGCGCGGGTATTGCGGCGGCACTCGAGGGGCTGGAGCAAGGTCTCTCGGTTTTGGCGTTGGATCTATATGATGGTGGCGGTTCCTCCGCCGCGAACGGTGGTGTCTACTACGCTGGTGGGGGGACATCGATACAGCGGGAGGCGGGGGTAATTGATGATCCGGAGATGATGGAAGCTTATTTGCGTTATGAGGTAGGCGATGTCGTTGCACCCGAAACCCTGCGTGACTTCTGCGAAAAGAGTGCCGAAAATCTGGAATGGCTTCGTCATCATGGCGCTCCCTTCAGCGGAACTCTATATGCAAAGAAAACCTCCTTCCCACCATTGGATCGTTTTCTCTACCATCCTGATAGCAGCCTCGCGGGGCCGTTTCGCCACCTAACGCCACCGGCCGCCCGCGGGCATCGCACGGTACATCGGAATGGCAAGAACCCTTTCGGTTTAGGCATCGGTATTTATGCGCCGCTGAAAGCCGCGGCGTTGGCGCGGGGCATGCGCTTTTACAATCAAGCAAATGTTCGTCAGCTTGCTTTGGATAAGCAGGGACGGGTAATCGGGGTCCGTGTGGAGCGGCTGGCTGATCCT
>DATIED010000142.1:0-2470 GCA_035455965.1 Spongiibacteraceae bacterium | reverse complement strand
GTAATAGTCGTAATACGAGACAAAGTATTCGACGGCATTATTCGGGAAGAACTCGCGAAACTCGCCATATAGCTGTGCGGCGAGCGTTTTGTTGGGCGCCATCACGATCGTCGGGCGCTGAATCTGCTGTACTACATTTGCGATGGTGAAGGTTTTCCCCGAGCCGGTGACTCCGAGCAGCGTCTGCGCATGCAGCCCGGCGCGAATGCCTTCCACCAGTTCGCGAATGGCGGCGGGCTGGTCGCCGGCGGGTTGATAGGGCGATACGACGGTGAACGGTCGGTCCATTAGTTTTCTACGCTTCATACATTCGGCTGGCTACTATCGGGCCATCTCGGTCGGACTTCAAGGGCGCTTTGGCGATCGTCTTGCACAAATTGCGAGCAGTACAAATTATTAAAAGATTCATAAATTTAGGCACCGAAAAAGCAGTTGACGAGGTACGGGCCGAGCTTTAATATGCGCGCCTCACCATGTGTGAGCCCCCATTCCGCCTTAGCTCAGTCGGTAGAGCAATTGACTGTTAATCAATGGGTCGCTGGTTCGAGCCCAGCAGGCGGAGCCAAACAAAACAAAGGGTTGCAGCGAAAGCTGCAGCCCTTTTTTGTTGCTTAAGATTTGTTGCTTAAACAGGTAGCTTTAGTTCAAGCGCACCGCTCCCGGCCTGACTTCTTTTAGCTCTGGTCTCTCTCTGTCACCGATTGGAAATGGATTCGCGTTAGCATAGGGCGGGCACTTCTGGCCGTCGGCGACCTATCGAGGCCATTCTTTTGTTACAGCGCTTGCATTTTGAGCATTAGTTTGCGAACCTATTTCGGAAATTATTTCGGCGGCGCCGGCCGCGGCCAGAATGACATCCCTAAAAAACGATAATGTGCAGAAGTCCGTGCGCCCGGTGGGGCGTCCCGCGCTGGTCGATGCGCAGGCGATTTTCGATGCCGCGCTAGCCATCGGGCTCGATCAGGTCACCATGAAAGCGGTTGCCGATCGGCTCGGCGTGGGTATTTCGACGCTTTATCAGTATGTGAAAAATCGCAGCGAATTGGTCCGGCTGGCAGCGCTGCGGCAGATTATGGCGCGCTGCCCGCCGCAGAGTACCGGCCAGCACTGGGCCGAGGTGGCGATTCGCTACGCTGAGGACTTGTTGAAGACGTTGCTCGATGAGCCGCAATTGATCGTCGAGTTAATGAAGGGCGGTTTAGGTCCGCAGGTCGAGGCCGATATTCTCGAACGTTTTCTCGGCGAGATGCAGGGCCACGGTTTTAGCCCGCAGGACGGTATCCGTTTTTACCGCTCGATCTCGATGGTGACGATCGGCGCCGCAGTAGGCGCATTGAATTATGCCGCCGCGCAGGCGGCGGGTGTGCCGCACGAGTTGGAGATAAAGCGTACGCTGACCGAGCGTCCGGCGCATGAGTTACCGCTGATCCGGCAGGCCCGCGACGAGTATCAGCGCGAAGATATTCAGATTTGGTTTACCGCATTGCACGAATTATTGGCCGGCATCGCCGCATCGAGAAAAGAAGTGTTACCGCCGACCTTAGTGACCTCGCAAGGCATCACTTTAGTCGTTCAGCAGTGCCCCGCAATACCAAGCGATAATTTGGGGACATCGTTAGTCATCGAGGAGTCGAGTGTTCGACATCCTAACCGGAGGAACTTGCAATGAGTCAAGCAACCGCCGTCGCCACCGTGCGACCCGAGATCGACAACAGCTATTACAATCCGATGGACCCTGCTTTCGTGCGCGATCCGTGGCCGGTGTGGACCAAGCTGGTCCGCGAGCACGATCTTGTCTACCACACCGATCTGCATATGTGGTTTGCGAATTCGCACGAACTCTGTGCGGATTTGCTGAAGAACCCTAAATTCAGCAACAACTGGCAGCAGTGGGAGTTTGCGCAGCCAGTCGACCCCAACGCGGAAAAAACCGATTTCGATCGCATGATGGAGCGCTCGCTCGGCGTGCTCGAGCCCGCTGCGCATTTGCGCATGCGCAAACTGACCATGCCGGCTTTCTCGCGCAAGGTGATGGATCAGATCGAGGTGAAAATTCAGGATCTGATCGTCGGTGCCTTCGATGCGCTCGGTACTCCCGACGAGTTCGATGTCTACGAAAAGCTGGCGGTGTTTCTGCCGGGCCGTGCGATTGCGCGTATGGTCGGCGTACCGTTGGAGGCCGAGGATTTATTTCACGATGGGCTCGCTACCAATCTGACTATCGTCACGCGTATCAATAAGCCGCTTGAAGAACGCATGCGCGCCAAGGCGGCAACGCAGGTCGGTTTCGATTTGCTCAAGGATATGATCGCGGAGCGCCGCGCCAGGGTGAATCCGGGCGACGATTTCCTCGGCACCTTGATCAAGACCGAGGATGCAGGCGACAAGCTCGACGATTGGGAGATCATGGCGCTGATCACCGCATTGATTACCGCCGGTTCCGATACTGCGATCGATTTGTACACCTATG
>DATIED010000141.1:0-3879 GCA_035455965.1 Spongiibacteraceae bacterium | reverse complement strand
GCCGAGCTTCCCGGCCTGGAGGCGGTTGCTCATTTATTGAATCAGAGCGTTTCGACTTTGCGCCGCAACCTGTTGCGGGAGGACACCTCGTTTCAGGCGGTTATGGATCGGTTGCGAATGCAACGCTCGAAAGAGCTATTGGCCGAAACCGAATTGACGATCGATGATATTGCGGACATTTTAGGATTTAGCGCGCCGAGTGTATTCTCGCGAGCGTTCAAGGGTTGGACGGGTTATCCACCTTCGAAATATCGTCTGACGATTGCCATGGAAGCCGGCGGGGGCGCTAGTTCCAGACAATAGTTCTAGACAATAGTTGTAGCGGCTGAACTCACTCGCGAGCGATTCGACTTTCTGGTGGATAGGAGTGGATAGGATCTGCTCGACTATGGAGGTTTTTGCAAACAGGATTTTTCCCGTAACAGCAGCTTCAGATGTTGGGCAAAGACCGGCAGCGTGGAGCGCTCGCCGACATAGTGAAAAGTAATCGTGCCATCGTCGTTGCGATAAATCGACACCATATTCACCTCATTGCTGACCAGCGTTTCAATCCGCGCCGAGCGATCCTCGAAAGCAATATCGGCATTTGCCAGTGTGCATAAATCGTTAACTACCAGACCGCGCTCGTCGCGGCAGTCCCGCCATGCGCCGATGACAAAATTACTGTAATTGCCATTTTCATTGATCCTGCCGCTGGCGTATTCGCTCGCCAGATAGCTGATATCTTCGCAGGCTTCCGCGGCCGTCAACGGTTTAACTTGTTGACGGAATAATGCGGCGAGCAGGGGCAGTTCCAGGGTGCGAATATCGCCATAGCTGGCCGCGGCAAATCTGCCCAATACGGCGCTGCCTTCGTAATCCTGAGGAATGCCCAGGGCCTTGACGCTGCGTAGATCGAAGAGGGTATACAGTTGATTGCTTTGTTCGGCGGCGCAGTTTTGACTCAGACCGAAGCATTTCCAGATCAGCGCGTGCAGTATGTCGGAAGAGGTGAGCCGCGCTCGCGCAGCGAGGCGACAGTTTCGCAGCGTCGTATCCAGTGTTGCCTGCGCTACGTCGATTCTGATTGCGCCGCCATCGCGAGGCACGCAGTGATCCTGGAGGCTATCGCGAGTGGCAATGTCGCGATCCATCGGCACGATGTTCAATTTAGCGCTGGGCTTGATGCCGGCGGTCGTCGCCAGGCGTAGAATCTGGGCGCGCGAGTACGCGCTGTGCGGCGCCAGCAATTGTCCGCGGTAGGCTTTTGACCAGGTTTGTAAAAACTGAATGACCGCGGCGCCATCCGCCTGGCTGTGCACATGCTGGATGACCAGCGCGCAGCCCCGGTCTTTAAAGATCACCAGGCGAAAATGGCTGATCGGCTCGCCGCAGTTAAATGTATACGAGGCGCTGGTGGTCTCGGCTAATAACTCAGGCGCGATCAGCGAGTTCGACGACCAAAAGTCCGGGCAATTGACGGAACTGCGATAGACTGAAAATTTAGTGCCGGGCTCGCCGTAGTACAGCGCAATACTATTCGATTCGCGCACCATACAAGCGCCAAAACTCGGATGTCGGCCAAGCGCTACCGCCAGGGCTTGTTTCATACGTTCGGTGTCGGGCACTTCGGTAAAAAAATGTACGCCGCCGGTCGCATAATGGCCCAGATATATATCGAGCGGAGAGAGCGGTATATATTCGTTACGCGGCTCCCGCGCTTTTACAATCGATAGTTCCAGCTGATCCATCGTTCGTAGCCTCCGTTCGTTCTAACCTCCGTTCGTTCCAGCTTCAAGCAGCGATTACTCTAAGCGCTCCGTACTCCTGACACGGGCGTCGGTACGTGTTGCTGAATCCATTTGCTATTGTCTCGAACAACAAATGCGTTGCAATAATCCGTTGTGGGTAAATTCCGTTAATTGTTTAATCGCTCGCAAGCAGGCCTCCATCGATGACCAGTTCGCTGCCGAGTACGAACTTGGCTTCGTCGGAGGCGAGATACAGCACGCCATAGGCAATATCGTTTGGCTCGCCCAGGTGTCCGATGGGATGCCGGGCAATCTGCTCCTGCAATTGCGCGGCGGGTTGCGCTGCATAATAACTTTTTACCAATGGCGTCGAACAAGTGCCGGGGTGTATCGAATTTACCCGTATCGGCAACCGCTCGCTGGCGCAGTACATCGCCGCCGCTTTCGTCAAGCTGCGTACGCCGCCTTTGCTTGCACTATAAGCTGCGGTGGTCGGCTGGCCTACCATGGCCATTACCGACGAAATGTTTACAATCGATCCCTGTTCGCCGCCGTTGCGCATTGCTTTAATCGCGTGTTTCATGCCTAGAAAAGTGCCGTCCAGATTGATGCTCATTACTTTGCGCCACAATTCGAAACTCATCTCCATCGAACCGGACGGCGCGATGCCTGCATTGTTCACGAGGATGTGTAAACGGCCGTAATGTTCGATCACCGTTTGCAAGGTTGCGCACCATGCGTCTTCATCGGCGACATCGAGGTGTGCGAAAAATGCGTCGCCGCCCGCAGCGCGAATTGCGGTAACCACCGCGTTGCCGCCTGCATCGAGGTCGGCGACGACCACGCGCGCGCCCTCGCGCGCCAATAACATTGCAATTGCCTCACCTAAACCGCTGGCGGCGCCCGTCACCAGTGCCACTTTATTATCAACTCTGCCCATATCGAGTACTCCAAAATCATTCAGATATTTTTAAACGCTGCGTTTTGCGCCATTTTTTTGGATCAGGTGTGACAAGAAATTGTGTTGGCCGACTGTCGGCGCTGCATCGCGGACGGCAGGAGTAAAGCTGACAATCATTGAAACTTCGCCGTGCACATCGCCTGCCGTAATTCGCCGGCCGGATCGTTGACCACTTCGCAGGCATCGCCTAACAGCATTGTTTTGCGCGTGTCGATTTGATACTGCGGCCAGGCGGGCAATGCGTCGTGGCCGGGTCTGCCGGTACGGGCAAATGCCAGCCAGGCAGCGCTGATGTTTGCCTCCAGCGCGCGATATTGCGCGGGAGCGGCGCAGAGTCCGGGTGCCTTATCGACGTTGGCAAAAACAAAGGGCACTTCGAGGCCGTGCGCAGCACGGTATTTGCCGCCGAAGGCGGGCGCCTGCCAGATGAACTGATACATATAGACTGGAGCTGGCTGCAGCGATTTGCGTTGTGCCTGCACAATGGCATCGCAGCGTATAAAGAAGTCGCTCGCCAGCGCGAACAGGATATCGCTGGGTGCCGCATGGCGATCGGTTTCGCGATAGAGGTCGATCCATAGTGCCGCGGTGCTTGCGTCTACTCCGGTCAGTTGCTGCAAAGTAGGCAGCAATTGGTCGATGGTTATCGCGAAGGCGGCTTCGCCTAACAGCACTCGCATTTCGTCGCGAGTGCTGCCGATCAGTAGCGGTATGTTCTTACTTATTGCAGGCGCTTGCGGATCGAACGGCCGCTCAGATAAGAAATGGCCATCCAGAGTCGGCGTAAAGATACCCATGCTGAATGGGTCGCCGAACTTGTTCTCCATAGCGGCTATGGCCGAATACAACCTTGCTAATGGAACATGCTGCAGTTCAGCGAACCGTTCCGCAGGTAGGCTGAGATATTCCAGCAGCGCTTGCGCTATGCGCGTGCGTTGTAATCGCGGTCCGGATAAATTGCGCAGAGTGCCGCTCTGTACGATTGCTTTATGAAACAAGCCTTGTGCTGCAGGCATCGCCATTAGTACGCTGACTTTACAGCCACCGCCGGAGTTGCCGAATAGCGTAACGTTGTTTGCATCGCCGCCGAACTCGGCAATGTTGTCGCGTATCCATTCCAGTGCGGCGACGATGTCGAGCATGCCGGCGTTGCCGGACGCGGCGAAATTTTTTGCATGGATGTTTTCG
>DATIED010000140.1:0-8632 GCA_035455965.1 Spongiibacteraceae bacterium | reverse complement strand
AAAACGGCGTGGCGATTCATGTCGACGAAGCGCGCATAACGATTCCGGCAGGTGTCGATACGTTAGAGGATTTGGAAAATGTGCGGGCGTTGTTGAAGTGAGTATCAATGTCTTGTTCGTCTGTCTCGGCAATATCTGCCGCTCGCCGACCGCGCATGCGGTGTTTCAACAAATGGTCGATGCCAATCGTTTGCAGCACGCGATTGCGGTCGATTCGGCCGGCACCGGCGATTGGCATATCGGCAAGGCGCCGGATAAACGCTCGACCGCGGCTGGCGCTAAGCGCGGTTACGATTTAAGCGTACTGCGCGCGCGGCAAGTCAGCCCGATCGATTTTCAGCGCTATCACTATATTCTAGCGATGGACCAACAAAATCTGCGCGATCTGCAACAGATGCGGCCGGCGGATTATCGCGGCGAGTTGGCGTTGTTTTTAAATTACGGTGAAAGCGCCGAGCGCGAAGTGCCCGATCCGTATTACGGCGAGGGCGAGGGTTTCGAGCAGGTATTGGACCTGGTTGAAGTCGCATCGGCCGGATTGCTGAATGCCATCATGCTGCAATACGGTTTGCAGCCGCTGCGGCATTGAATTATCGAGACCGCCCACCAGCTTCGGTGCATGAAAGCTTTTAGTTAAGGGTAGTGAGAGATTCTTTGATCGTTAATCTACGCGAACACGTTGACCTGCAACCGCTGAATACCTTGGCGCTGCCGGCGCGCGCGCGTTATTTCTGCCGGGTCGCCAGCATTGAAGAGATCGAAGCGGCGGTGCAGTGGGCGCGCGCGCGGCAATTGCCGCTGCTGGTGTTGGGCGGCGGCAGCAATGTGGTGCTGCGCGGCGAGTGGCCGGGCCTGGTATTGCAGATTGCGCTGCTGGGTAAAACGCTCGAGGATATCGGCGGCGGCGCGCGTATCACCGTCGCCGCTGGTGAAAACTGGCACGAGCTGGTGCAGTGGACTTTGCAGCAGCGCGTATACGGTTTGGAAAATCTAACGCTGATCCCCGGCACGGTCGGCGCCGCGCCGATTCAAAATATCGGTGCGTACGGTGTCGAGCTGGCCGATTTTCTGGAGTGCGTGCGCGGTTTTTCGCTGACCGAAAATCGCAGCATCGAATTATCGGCGGCGGATTGCCGACTCGGTTATCGCGACAGTATTTTTAAAAATGCGCTGCGCGGTAATTTTATCGTCGCTGAAATTGTGCTACGCCTGCGGCGCGACTTCGCGCCGGTATTGAGTTATCCCGCACTGCACGCGTTGCGCGACATTGAAAATCTGACTGCGCAACGCGTCGAATCGACAGTGCGGGAATTGCGCCAAAGTAAATTGCCCGATCCCGCGCAGCTGCCGAATGCCGGTAGTTTTTTTAAGAATCCGGTGCTTGATGCCGCGCATTTTGCGCAATTGCAAAGTGCGTATCCGACCCTGCCGAGTTTCGCGGCCACCAGCGGCGTAAAAATTCCTGCGGCCTGGCTGGTCGAGCACAGTGGTTGGAAGGGCCGGCGCCACGGTCAGGTCGGTGTACACAGTCAGCAGGCGATCGTGCTGGTGAATTTTGCCGGCGCCAGCGCCGACAGCGCGGTCGGTGCGGAACTGTTGGAGTTGGCCGCATTGATACAGGCGGATGTGCTGCGCAAATTCGCTGTAACGTTGGAGCTTGAGCCAACCGTGTACGGCGATACGCCAGGCTAAGGTTTTTGTAATCCCCGCACTGCTGCCGAATTAATTATGCAGACCAGCGACGCTCATTTTTTAACTAAATTTAATAAATGCTACTGCGCTATAGTGGCTAAGCTGTAGTAGGGCAAAAAAGTAGTAGGGCAAAGTAGTGGGCAATAAAGTAGTAGGGCAATAAGTGATAGAGCAACAAATAGTAAAGCAACAAAGAGTTCGGCAAGAATAAAAGCGGCAGTCGAATACTCTGGGTACCAAATCTAAACCGGCGTAACCAAACGCATCCGTTGTAAGCAAAGGGAAGTCTCATGGCGGTTATCAGAATTTTACTTGCCGACGATCATGACCTCGTCCGTGCAGGTATCGGTCGTATGTTGGACGATGTCGCCGATATGACCGTGATCGGTCACGCCACCAGTGGCGAAGAAGCGGTGTTGCGCAGCCGCGAGTTGCAGCCCGATGTGGTGTTGATGGATATCCGTATGCCGGGCATCGGTGGTTTGGAGGCCACGCGCAAAATTGTCGCGCGCGATGCCAATATCAAAGTCATCGCGCTCAGCGCCTGGGACGACGATCCGTTGCCGGCGCGCCTGTTGCAGGCCGGCGCCTCGGGTTATGTCGCGAAGGATGCGCCGTTCGAGGAAGTCGTCAAAGCGATTCGTAAAGTGATGGCGGGGCAGCGTTATCTAAGCGCCAACGTCGCGGAGCAAATGGCGCTGAAGCGCTTCGATAACAGCGAAACCTCGCCGTTCGAGCGTCTCTCCGAGCGCGAATTACAAATCGCCCTGATGGTGGTGAACTGCGAAAAGGTACAGGACATCTCCGATAAATTGAATCTGAGCCCGAAGACCGTCAATAGTTATCGCTATCGCCTGTTTGAAAAACTCGAGATCAGCAGCGATGTCGAGCTGACGCATCTGGCGATCAAATACCATATGGTCGATCGCGATCCCGAGTGACCCCCTTAGCCAGTTGCCGGGCGATCGATAGCCAGTGAATAGCACTGGCGTTTTTGGCGCCGCGCGCGAATGTGGTAACCTGCTGTTCCATTGTGTAATCGATAGTTTCCATGGCGGCAGTGTCCTCCCAGCCCTTCGACCATCAGGCCTTTCTTAAGTCCGTCACCGGCAAGCCCGGCGTGTACCAGATGCTGGACGCTGCCGGCGCGGTGCTCTACGTCGGCAAAGCCAAAAACCTCAAGAAGCGCCTGACCAGTTACTTTCGCGGTGCCCTGTCGATTAAAACTGCGGCGATGGTGCGCATCATCGCCGAGATTCAGGTTACGGTGACCAACACCGAAGCCGAAGCGCTGCTGCTCGAACACAATCTGATCAAGCAACACCGGCCGCCGTACAATATTTTGCTGCGCGACGATAAGTCGTTTCCGTATATTTATTTATCCAGCGACCAGGAGTTTCCGCGTCTCAGCCTGCATCGCGGTGCCAAGACCGGCAAGGGCCGTTACTTCGGCCCGTATCCCAGTGCCAGCGCCGTGCGCGAAAGTCTGGCGTTTCTGCAAAAAGTTTTTAAGGTGCGGCAGTGCGAGGATAATTTTTTTCGCAATCGCTCGCGGCCCTGTCTGCAATATCAAATCAATCGCTGCACCGCACCGTGCGTCGCCGAAATCGATCGCGAAACCTACGCGCTGGACGTGCGCCATACCGAAATGTTTCTGAGCGGACGCAGCGCCGATCTCGGTATCGAATTGGCGAATCAAATGGAGCGTGCCGCCGCCGAGTTGGATTTCGAAGCGGCGGCGCAGTGCCGCGATCAAATTCAATTTCTGCAACAGGTACAGGCGCGTCAATACATCGAGGGCGAGAGCGGCGATCTCGATATCATCGCCTGTGCGCTGCGCGCCAATCTCGCCTGCGTACAACTGTTATATGTGCGCGCTGGCCGCATCCTCGGCAGCCGCAGTTATTTTCCGCGCTATCATCTCGACGAAAGCGCCGAGGATGTCCTGCAGGCATTTATCGCGCAGCATTATCTCGACGGCATCGGCAGCACCGATATTCCGGGCGAAATTCTCGCCAATGTCGAATTGCCCGATGCCGCTGCGCTCGAAGAGGTCATCGGCGGCGCGCGCGGTCGCAAAGTGCAGATCACGCATCGGGTGCGCGGCAATCGCGCCAAATGGCTGCAACTGGCGCTGACCACCGCCGAACAGAATCTCGCCAGCCGCATCGCCAACAAACAGACGCAGTACCAGCGCTTCGAAGCGCTGCAGGAAGCACTGGGGCTGGCCGAGTTGCCCGAGCGTCTCGAATGTTTCGATATCAGCCACAGCGGCGGCGAAGCGACGGTGGCTTCGTGCGTGGTGTTCGATACCAACGGTCCGCTGAAATCCGACTACCGCAAATTCAATATCGAAAACATCACGCCCGGCGACGATTACGCGGCGATGGCGCAGGCGCTGTCGCGCCGCTACGCGAGACTGAAACGCGGCGAAGGTAAAATGCCCGACATCCTGTTTATCGACGGCGGCAAAGGGCAGGTGACGCAGGCGCTGCAAGTGCTCGAAGAATTACAGATCAGCGAAGTGCTGATCATCGGCGTCGCCAAGGGCGTCGATCGACGCGCCGGTCAGGAGGTGCTGATCAAGCCCGATAGCCACGAGGAGTTGATGTTGCCGCGCGATTCCAGCGCGCTGCATTTAATCCAGCATATTCGCGACGAGGCGCATCGCTTCGCAGTCACCGGCCACAAAATGCGCCGCGACAAAAAGCGCCGCCAGTCCACGCTGGAGGATATTCCCGGTGTCGGGCCGAAGCGCCGCAAGGAATTACTGCGCCATTTCGGCGGGCTGCAGGGCGTGCTCGGTGCCAGCGTCGACGATTTATGCCGGGTGCCGGGCATCAGCGGCACCATTGCTGCAGAGATTTATGCGGTATTGCATAGCGATTGACGGCATGGCTCTATAAACTGGAGTCCGGATAAGCTTGAGCCCGGCTCCCAATGAGCTAAGACCCCTAGACCGGGCTCGATAGACTGATTAGATAGAATGGCTAAGTCGGCGCGACCGACATGCAAGGCATCGACCTGACGAGTACAGCGGAGCGATAACGTTGGCGATAATTAATATTCCGAACACCATCACGCTGCTGCGTATGTTGTTGATTCCGGTGTTCGTGCTGCTGTTTTATCTGCCGGTTTCGTGGAGTTACGTGGCCTCGGCGGCGGTATTCGCACTGGCCGCCGCCACCGATTGGCTCGATGGCTATCTGGCCCGGCGCCTCAATCAAAGCACGCCATTCGGCGCCTTTCTCGATCCGGTCGCCGACAAATTGATGGTGGTATTCGCGCTGGTGCTGCTCACGGAGAGCTATCACACCCTGTGGTTCAGCGTGCCGGCGATGGTGATCATCGGCCGCGAGATCGTTATTTCCGCGCTGCGCGAATGGATGGCGAAGGTCGGCAACCGCACCAGCGTCGCCGTATCGTTTATCGGCAAGGTCAAAACCACCTTTCAAATGATGGCCATCACCGGCTTCCTGCTGGTTTCGCCCAATAGTGGCCCGTGGCTGCAATCGGTCTGCTACATATTGTTTTACACGGCGGCCTCGTTGACGCTGTGGTCGATGGTGCTGTATCTGCGCGCCGCCTGGCACGACATGCGCGATGCGTAAGGCCTGAAAAACTGCGGACGATTGCGCAAAAACTGCGCGAATCCAAGCGCTTGGCGTCGTTATCTAGAACGATGGAGGGGAAATACCTTGACTCTCCGGGACAAGCCAATACAATGTGCCTTCCCAAAATTCAGTGGATTTAACGACGCTCCCAGCGACGCTTGAATCGACCGGACAAGGGCAAATGCTCCAAGATATAAATGTAATGCGGGAATAGCTCAGTTGGTAGAGCGCAACCTTGCCAAGGTTGAGGTCGCGAGTTCGAATCTCGTTTCCCGCTCCATTTTTTATCGATGCAAAAGATTTAAACCAGTTAACGGCGCGGTAGCAGAGTGGTTATGCACCGGATTGCAAATCCGTGAACGCCGGTTCGATTCCGACCCGCGCCTCCATTCAAAATTGTTTGTTCGACCCTCCTCATAGGTAGGCAGCAAGCACGGCAAAAATAACAACTGCGTTTAAGCCGGACGCACTGCAACTCCGCTACCAGCCCGGGTGGTGAAATAGGTAGACACAAGGGACTTAAAATCCCTCGGGGAGAGATCTCCGTACCGGTTCGATTCCGGTCCCGGGCACCATTATTTATCCAGCAACATCTAAGCCGCCAGCATTACAACGTTTTTAAGCTTTTTGACGCATTCAAGCGACTTGTATCAAAGCGACTAGACAATCCTGTCCAGCCGGGTTAGTTTTGAACGCAATTGAGGAGAGCAGTCCAGAGCGGCTTTCCGACCAATAATAATGACTTCGTTAATGGACTACACAACTAACGCATTCCCAAGTGTTTGGAAAAAGCCGGCTTATTAGAGCATCACGATGCTTGTGCAAAAATAATGACCGGCTTTAAAGGATTTATATATGTCTGAACTCACAGATCAAATTCGTCAAGATCCTGTAATCAGGGTTCTAGGTATAGGCGGAATAGGTAGTCGCTATATCCGCCAAATAATGGCGAGCGATATTCAAGGCGTAGACTTCATCCTAGTCGATTTGAGCTTACCCCCGCACGCTACTTTTTTACACAACGCGGAATTGCACTTTAGCTCGATTTTTGAAAAAAAATTCGACCCAAATGATGGGGCTTCTTTAGCAAAGGACGCTGGTATTGAGGGGCATGGTCAGATCGCTGAAATATTAAAAGGCGCTGACATGATCTTTGTCATTGGCGATATGTTCGACGTCGCTGCTGTGAGTGGGATAGCAAAGAGCTTTGGCATTCTTACGTTAGCGCTTGTTGTTCAATCAGCGCTGCCTAAGAGTGAAAGCCTTAAAGAAATAGTGGTTGGTGTGGCAGGGTTGGCTGATTCTGTAATCGTTTTTTCGACCCAGTCCGAATTTAATGATGCCGCTGCTGAATTAAATATTTTCTCCGCTGTCGGCAATAAATTGGTAGCTACAATCCGAGGTATTGTTGATTTAATGGTCCGGCCTGGCCTGATTAACGTAGACTTTTTGGATGTTCGAGCTGTGATGGACGGCGGAGGACTCTCTACAGTTGGTGTGGGGGTAGCAAGTGGGGATAATCGAGCACATGATGCGGCATTAGCTGCGATACGGGGCGCAACTATTAATGGGGGGGATTTAATTGGCGCGAGCGGATTCTTAGTTAATATAACGGCAGGTCTTGATTTAAGTCTTGAAGAGTTCGCTCAAGTCGGAGACTCTATTGAAGAGTTTGCCTCCGAAAATGCCACGGTCGTACTAGGCACCGTAATTGATCCAGAAATGCATCATGCAATTAGTGTAACTCTTGTCGCTACTGGGTTAGATGTAGCAGGCCGATTGCCAGTTGATGTTTTTTCAGAATCTAATGAACCCTTACTCAAGCCGACTCTGGTCTATACGGACCTGGATTCCTCAGAAAGCCCAAATTACGCAAGGATTATTCGCGAGCGTGTTATGGGGCCGTCTGAACAAACGTCGGAGTACTTAGATATCCCCGCCTTTTTGCGGCGGCCGGCTGGCGATGACTCCGACTTCAATTGGAGGTCAACAGATCTGTTGGATCATACTGATAGTGTCTGCTTAGTGGCGAATGAAAACGTAAGGGATGAAGATATTGCACTACTCGTGTACCACCTTTCCAATCTTTATAAGTCAATTGGCGGTGACGAACTTAATATTGAAAATGTAACAAGATTACCAACTAACCCCATGGACGTTAAAGTAGTAAGTGCCCATCAAAAGCGCCGAAATGTGGGGCGCTAAATATGACTGTTAACGAAGCCGATGCGCAGAAAGACGATGGCGGTGAGCAATACGTTGCTATTGAAGTGGTTGGTTTTGATAGAGATACTTGGAAAAAACGTCGGCATAGGTTTGTTGAGCGTATTACCAATAGCTTTAAGTCTCTAATGCGCAGTCAAGTGCCTGGACGACGATCCTTGAATGATGAGGCAAAGGAGGCGGTTGAGAGTTTGGCGTCAAGTGCTCAATCTATATTGAAAGTGCCACAAATTAAAAATTTAGAAAAGGTTGCCTCTATACAAAAGCAATTAAGCGAGGTGCGAGTAAATAACGCAAAAGCAGCGGAAATTGAGGCTAACGCAAGACTGAAAAATCTAGAAGCGGATAAGCTGGCATATGAGATTGAGCGCGATACGATACTAGAGTCGCAGCACGTGATAGATGCGATGCTTAAACAGGGGAAGATTTACCCCGTATTGAAGGATGGTCAGCTTACACTGGTGATTTCTAAAGAGGCTAAGTTATTTGAGTAGTGTGTACTTGAAAGAGTATATAAAAATTGATGGCAATCGATGCGTTCATTTTCGATTGATCGGTGGATTGAGAATCGGGGCAGTCTGCTCTGCTTTTTTTAGTGGGCTATTTTTAACCTCCGCTGTCGCGGAAGAAAATTAAATGTTTTTATAATAACTAAGTTCATGCCCTTTCATCGAAATAGTGGCAGCAGTAAAGGTATAGATGCAATATTTAATTCAATGAAGTGATTAATAAAAAGTTGCATTGCAATTCTAATTTTGGAGAAGTGAAATGAGGGTGTCTAGTCTCAAGGCAAGTCAGGTTCATGGCTACCTGCCAATAGAAATCAATTTCTTTGAGGATCTAACCTTTCTTACAGGTCTAAATGGGTCAGGCAAAACCTCGGCACTTCGGATCCTGATGGCGCTTCTAACTCCGAACATTCCTGAGCTCGGACTAATTACATTTTCGGATGCTGAGGTGGTTATATCTGACGAAGGAAGAGATGTTGTCGTTAAGGCAATCAAAAACCCAGAAGGGATAAGGATAACGACAACAAAAACTGAGGGAACTCTTGATATAAGTAGCTCAGAGCTTGAGCTTGTTATGGAGGCTCGCCGTCGAGA
>DATIED010000139.1:0-4515 GCA_035455965.1 Spongiibacteraceae bacterium | reverse complement strand
AATTATGAAGTTGTCATTTATAAGTTTTGATAGCTAAGCCTGGCGTAGAGTCAGCCAGCTTGGTTATGCATCGAGCCTATTGGGCCGTTGCAAAAAGCGACGCCGAAATCGCGTCGTTTTATTGGCTGCTGCCGGACGGTTAACGCGCGGCGCCTAATGCCTGACTCAATCTTAGGTTTATGGGCTGTAATCGAAACATAAATACCGCATTGTTGATTAGCCATACCCTCTGATTTGGCTGTCGCATCCGCTAATTATTTAAATCGATATTCAATATTAGTTCGCTGATGCTGCGCGAAAAGCTATCCGGCTCCCGACGATAGGATTTTATGGTTATTGACCGATAGCGGCCGAACAAACCATTCAAAAAGATGGCGCCCAAACGGCGAGACAATATCTCGCCCGGACATTTATGTCGTGCATGGCCGAATGGCAGGGTTTCCTGACGATGCATTGGGCAGGCGGATTTATCGGCGCGACGAATATCGAAATCGGGATTGGCACAGTGGTTAAGCGCATAGCTGGCCAGCTGGATAAACGATCCGGCCGGTATATCGATACCTAGAATATTTATATCCTGCAGCGCGAAGCGCGGCGAGTAATAGGCGGGCGCTTCCTTGGCAACCAGTTCCAACATGGCGTTTTGCTGTTCGCTCGCGGATAGCTGCAGGAATTGCCGCTGCTGTTCGGCATGGCTGGCTAGCAGGTGAGTCTGCAATGCTAATGCGCCGCTGCCAGTATCGATACCGCCGAGAATAAACGCCCGCGTTATATCGATGGCAACCGGTGTATCCAATCGCTTCAATAAATATCCTAAGGCGCTCTCTGCAGGCACAGTGCCACTGGTGATTACTCGAGTAATAAGCGCGATGACCATCTGGTGGGCCTGGGTTAGTTGCGCAATTGCAGCGCGATCGCCGAGCAATCCATTGCCCTGTACCAGCGTTCGGGCGCATTGCATCAGCAACGAAAGTTCGGCGAGGGGTAACGATGCAATGCCGATGACCTCTGCCATGAGCGGCAACCAATATTGGCGACAAAGTGTCAGCGCATCCAAAGTGCTACCGCTAATGCGATCGAGTAGCGCATCGATATGCTGTCTGGCACGCTGGTCTACGACGTCGGACCGATCGGTGTAGGCGTGCTTCATCGCTTGATTGAAGTTTTTCCGCGTCTCCTTGTAATCGTCATATGCGGCGGAAGTTAATGGCGAATCCAGTCCTTCTTCAACATAGGCCTGAGTACCGTCGGTCAGTGTGTCGACATGCGATAGTTCGGTAGCTGCAATGGCAAAGTTTTTACTATCCTCGAATATTTGCTTGGCCAGCGAAAAGTCGACAATGATATACACGGTTTGGCCGTGCAGCGTCGCCTTGGCGATACGATGCGCGCCGCGTACGAGGCCCTGCAAAATTTGTTCGGTGTTAGCGACATATTCGGGCGATAAAAGATCGTAACCGGTGTTGTAGACAGTCATGAGCGAATCCCTGATCAATCATTGATCGATTAAAACATTACTATCGGCGCAGCTGACAAACAAGCATGCATAGCTTTTAAGGGTTTATAAATCGAATGCGCTCAGCGGTTTAACGACTTTTATCCAGATAAGCCGTTTCCAGCGCTTTTTTTTGATCGATGAGTACATACAACAGCAGCTTCGGCTCTTTTATTTTCATCATTATGATTATGTACTTCCAGCTCGATCTTAACGGGAATTTTCTGGGCCGTCGATATATGCCATAGGCCGCAATAAGTTTGCAGTGCTTAAAAATGACAATTAGCCGTTTCGCTACCCAGTTGCGCGCAGTGGTGCGGTTGCGGGCCGGCTGACTAAACTTCAGGAGGTTGTCTGCAATTCGTCAACAACTCGAATTATCGGGGCCGTCCACCCATTGCATGAACCGCTGATACCGGTTGAATGGATGACAGCCGCGGGGGTATCGGGTGGTTCGGGCTTTTCCGGCCAACACGCGGGCAACTTTGGTCTATCCTTCTCTATCTTATTTCTCATCTAGACTTAGGGCAGATCGCAGGGTGCAATCTGGAGCGGGCTGAGTAGGGAGAGAAATAGACCACCGACGCTGTTGAACACATTGGAGTTCAAATTGACTCTCACCATTAAAAATCGTCTTATTTTAAATATCGGATTGACCGCGGTAATTCTGGCGGCGCTGATTGCCATTTTCGCGACAGGTCTGGGAAGGCTCGCCGCACTGCAGGATAGCGGCGCCCAGCGTGCAATCAATAGCACGGACGCGACCGATGCCGCCAACATCGGCGCGCGTCTGTATCAAGTGACGGCGGACGCGGTGATCAACCGTAATCTGGATGAAACCAAGACCTCCTGGGCGGAGATGAAAGCTGCCAGCCTCAAGGATATCGAGGGCGTAGTGGCGGCGGCTAAAACCGACGAGCAAAAGCAGCGAGCGGCTGCGGCGCAATCGGCGATCCAAGCCTTTATGGCCATCTTCGAGAATAAAATGTTGCCGCTGTTGCTTACCGGCAAGGCCAGCGAGTCACAAATCGGGCAACTGGACGATCAGCTCGACGAGCAGGCTGCGGCGATTCGCAGCAATCTCGTGGTGGTTGCGGCATCGATTCGCGCGGAATCGGATGCGGGCGATGCCTTATTCGATGCCACCAGCTCATCGATGTTTAAGCGCGTGCTGATTATCGGTGCGATTATGTTCGTGACCTTATCGGCCATTTCGATCTGGGTTTTGCTGTCGGTGACGCGGCCATTGCGAGTAGCGGTCGCCGCTGCCGATGCACTTGCCGCCGGCGATCTCACGCTGCAAATCGAGGTGACCAGCCGCGACGAAGTCGGCCTGCTGCTCGCATCGATGCAGGCAATGGTCAAAAAGTTCTCGGCGGTGATCGGCGAGGTGCGCGGCTCCGCGGATAGTCTGGCAAGTGCGTCGGAAGAAGTCAGCGCGACGGCGCAGAGTTTGAGCCAGGGCGCCAGCGAGCAGGCCGCCAGCGTGGAGGAGTCGAGCGCATCGATCGAACAAATGGCGGCGTCGATCAACCAGAACAGTGAAAATGCCAATGTCACCGAGGGCATCGCGACCAAGGCATCGCAGGAGGCTGAGATGGGTGGCAGCGCAGTAGCGCAAACCGTCATCGCCATGAAAAAAATTGCCGCACAGATCGGCATCATCGACGACATCGCCTATCAGACCAATCTATTGGCGCTGAATGCGGCGATCGAGGCGGCGCGCGCCGGCGAGCAGGGTAAGGGTTTTGCCGTGGTGGCGGCAGAGGTGCGCAAGCTGGCCGAGCGCAGTCAGATTGCGGCGAAAGAAATTGCCGCGGTGGCCGGCGAGAGTGTCGAGATGGCCGAGCAGGCGGGACGATTGTTGGATCAGCTGGTGCCCGGCATACAGCGTACTTCGAGTCTGGTACAAGAGATTGCGGCCGCATCCGCCGAGCAGTCGGGCGGCACGGCGCAGTTGAGCGCGGCGGTCAATCAACTCAGTCAGAGCACGCAACAGAATGCATCGGCCTCAGAGCAATTGGCAGCCACTTCCGAGGAGATGAGTGCGCAGGCGCAGGCGCTACAGCAACTGATGGACTTTTTCAAAGTGGCCGGCAAGCAATCGAACTTTTTTAGCACCGAAGCCGGCTAGGCCGCGAGCCAGGCAAATTAATTCTATTCTGTGGTTGTGTCGCTGAAAGTGGATGACGCGACGGCAAGCGGCAGTTATTCGAAGACAACCTGCACGCTATAAGCGTTATTTGCCGCTCGATTGCTACGTTGCACAGAGACGGCGCGCTTGTTAACGACGGCTTTCGCATCTCGACCGACTGCGATGGCCTCCTGAATGGGCTTCGGTAACTCTGTGTGAAGTTTCTCTGCCAAAAAATTGGACACATCTTTTAAGCGCCGATGAATCGCGACAGATTCATTGGGATTACTGACGTCGATGACCAACTGAATGGTATCGATAGACTTTTCTTTGCCGATGACATAATAAACAATATTATTCAGCGCGCCGTTCTGGCCGGTTGCAGTGCCGATATCGACGTGCGGCGTAATGCATTGATAATTACCATCGGCTTGCTGTCTGTAGGTTGTCGTTCGCAAGCCGATGGTCGCTAAATAGTTGCACGCGGATGCCGGGGACAGGTCGGAGAGATCGGCATTGCAGGTCATCGAAGTGAAGGAGTAAATGCCAAAAATCATAAAGTGCAATATTGGCGCGCCGCGTTTTGACATTGGATTTCCTTACATGGCCTTCAGGTTTTAATAAACGCACTATTTTTAATAAATGTATTACTCTTTAATTATTGCCCTGCTTTTTAATTGATCCATTAGTGGGGCCGCGCATTCGACCTGGCGTGCGGCTGTTCCAATCTCGTATTTTACGCGTCGACCACTTTTGTTACGAGTCCAATCATTAGCGCAGCGCTTGCGAATGTCGATTTCGAGCTGCTCCGAACGACTAGCTTTAGCAAAGCAACCTCAGCCAATGCGAGAAGCGATTCATGAAATATTTATGTTTAGCCTACGAG
>DATIED010000138.1:0-7384 GCA_035455965.1 Spongiibacteraceae bacterium | reverse complement strand
ACATTTGTTGGTAGTTGCGATCGCGCTCGGCTAATTGCGCCATTAACAGGTGCGCTTCAGCGGCTTCTTTGGTCGTGCTATTGATCTGCAGCACATTTTTGGTTTCTATGCGTGCCTTATCGAAATCCTCCTTGTCGAGATATTGCTGTGCCTTTTGCAGGTATTTAGCCTGGCGCTCCTCACTGCCGCTGCAGCCGACCAGGACAGTGCCGCCTATGGCAATGCCAATAGCGAGCGCAATAGCTTTTCGGTTGTGCAATAACATGTGTTTCTCCTAGACCAAAGACAATAAAATGTGCAGCGTGGTCATCAATAGTAGCGACACCACCGCAGCGATATTTACGGGCAGCAAGGTTTTGCCCGAGGTTTTGCTGATAATGAATTCACAGCTATACATCAATACCGCCAAGCGTAGCGTGATCTCTCCAATAGCATAATGAGAGAGGCTCTCAAATGGCATTAACGGTACCGCAAGGATCAGAATCAAAACAAGTAAATCTTGCGTATCCAGGCGGAAGTGTTCGCGACGGGTCATGCGGATAGCGACGGCCAGAGTTGCAGCGAGCAGTATATAGCCGGCATTCAATACCCAGAGGTAAGGTTCCAGTTCGGTATTGCTGGAGATAAGATAGACGCTTAAAACGCTTGCCGGGTAGACGCACAGACGAGTTGCCCAGCCGGGGAATCGTTTATATGCCAGCATGGCGATAATCAATAGCGGCAGCAGTATCAATGTTAGAGAGGATAATTTGCTGGTCGCCGACAATGCTGGGGTAATTAGCAGTATCGCCAAAATGCTCTGTACTATCAGCCCCGAATTTCGATAGAACCACTCGAGGCGGCGCAGAAAAATATTGCGTCGATCGATCCAGCTCGGCTGGGTGTCGTCGCTGCGCAAACGCCAACCGCTACGGCGTGCCAGTTGCAACACGCCGATCAACGCTAGACAAAATAGTACATAAACCCCTAGCAATAAGCGGTCCGGCTCGAACCGCAGAGAAAAGGCCAGTGCAAGTAGCGCTATCTGTAGCAGATAAATGATGGCTACAGCTTCGTTATGTCGAAATCCCAGCGCCATAATTTGGTGATGTAAATGGTTGCGGTCGGGGGAGAACGGTGAGCGCCCTTGTGCAACGCGTATTGCTATGACGGTCAATGTGTCGAGCACTGGCAGGCCTAGAATTAGCAGTGGCAAGGCGACACTGGCTGCCGACAGCGGCGATTGAGTGACCCCGATGCTGAGGCAGGCAGCGATGAAGCCTAGCGATTGGCTGCCGGTGTCACCCATGAATACTTGCGCTGGATGCGTGTTGTACCGCAAAAACCCCAGTATTCCGCCGATGACGGTGAGGGCAATGAAGGCTGCGTTTTTCTGCTCGGTCTGCAGCGATAAGGCCAGCAAAATGGCGAGTGCCAATAGGGTTGTGCCAGCCGCTAAGCCATCCAGGCCATCGGTCAAGTTGACCGCGTTGATGATGCCTAGAATAAAAAAGAAAGTCAGCGGATAAGTGATCCACATCGGGAGGTCATCGACCCACATCAATGGCAGATGTTGCAATACCAGGCCGCCGCGCATGACAATCAGAGTGGCAAGAATTTGTCCGAGAAATTTCCATTTGTAATTGAGGTTTTTACTGTCGTCCATTAATCCGAACGCTACGATCACCAAGCCGCCGACGCATAAATGGAACAACTCTTTATCGGCTGGCAAGAACCATAACAGCGGAATGATAATACCGAGAGCCATGGCCAGTCCGCCACTACGGGGAATGGCGTGCGAATGCACTTTGCGGCTTTCATTCGGCGTATCGACTAAGCCGAGCTGCGGCGCTAAACGAATGCACAGCGGTATAAGCGCCGTCGTAAGGAACAGCGCAACCGTAAAACTGTATAGCAGTTCTAGAATAGAAAGGTTCATCGTTGCGCCATATCCAGGTCGTTACCGAGAGCGATCACGGCGCGTACGAGGGGAGTAGCGGGTAGAAATCGCGTGCAAACTGCTCCAGCTGTTCATCGGCAGCGGCCAATTTGGTTGGATCAGGCACATAAGCTATGAGACGTATTAGGGCTCCATCGGTACGCGAGCGAGTCAGCGCGTCCCAAAATATATACCATTTTGCCAAGTATTCATTGGTAACGTCTCTACCTCGCCCCTCAAACCAGTAATAGACGATTTCGCTGGTGTTGCCCTTTTGAATAAGTGCGCGATTAACTCGCAACGGCTTGCCGCTTACGTGAGACACGCTGGCCAGGTCGCGCTGCTCCAGAGACTGTACGCGCCAGCCGCCTCCGGGAATACACGACCGTGGCGAGTGAATCGATGCGCCCTTTTTTTGGGTTGCGTACCAGGCTACATATAAATTGACTGGTATACGATCGTCCGGGCGCAGGTAATCAGCCTGTATGTAATCCGTGAGCTTTAGGGCGCCTAAAATGTTTGGGTCGAGCGCCGTAGTCCGGCCCACCCAACTGTTATGGGACAGAGGGAATTGCGCGAAGTCCTTACGCTCGGGGGTTATCTCCGGGCGCTCGTTGATCGTCACAAGTATCGGCGCCAATAACACCAATAGTGCAACACTGATTAAAAACGGTCGCTGCTTTGCGGCACTCAGATGAAAGTCTGCAAGCTTTATCGCTAGCGCCGGGGTGTCGAGGTTAAGGCGGTCCAGCGCTCGCGTATGATCTCTATTAATCAAGTGGAAGATAGTTATTTCCAGAAACAATATGCTGAGGCAGCCCATGAACACCACCCAGCCCTCAAAATCATGCAAGAAACCTTCGGCCATCGCTTTGCCCCAGCGATCCACAGTAATGCCGATTACGCCGATGCGAAAACTATTCATAAAAATAGTAATTGGAATGGTTGTCAGGAATATCGTGGCGCGCTGCCAGAAAGGTCCACGGTACAGATAGGCAATGAGGAACCCAAAGCTCATCAGCGGGAACAGATAGCGCATGCCCGAGCAAGCTTCTGCCACTTGCAGTTGCATGGAGCCGAGATCGATGACATTTCCTTCGAGAAACACGCTGATGCCGAACAGGCGGATAACGGCAACCCCAATTTGCGAGGATAGTAACTGCAGTTGGCTGGATAAATTAAAGTATAAAAAGCTCGGCAGCGGAATCATGAAGATCAGGTAAACAAACACCACCCATAACAGGCGCATGCTACGACCGCCAAAAAATGTCAACGCGAGGCCGAAAAGAGCTATTAAAAAGCCATATTGAATAACGGTGTAAATGGCGCTTAGTTCGCCCAATAAAAATGCAGCAAGACCGGCTATTACGAGGATTACACCCCACCAGGATCCACGTTCGGTGGCGGCCGGCAATTTATTCAGGCGCTGCCATAAAAGAAAGAACGCAACCAGCGGGATCATATAGCCATGACTGTATTCAGGTGTATCCCACCACTCGACCATGAGAGCCAGGCTTTGTCGAAAAATGATCACCAATACGACCACGGCCGCAATAAGTAGTCCCCATAGCCAGATGGCGCCGGGCTGCGATTGCTGAGTTGCCATTGAGGGTTGTAGCGGTTGATTCATCGATAAAGCCGTCCTGAATATTGGTAATACGCGCACAAGAATAGACTACGCGCGCCTTCCGGATTTATTGTTTAAAAGTTTGTGCGAGACCGTGGTTAATAATTGTTCAAAACGATCGGCGAGCACTCGGCGGTTAAAATGCGTTTCGACGTAACTACGACCTTGGGCCCCTAACTCGGTACATAGTTCCGGCGAGTCCGCCAGTCTCACGATGGCCGCGACCAACTGATCCACGTTTCCCGGTTCGATGCCAATACCGGCGCCACTTTCCTGCAGCAGCTCCGCACTCTCTCCGGCTACCCCAAGAATAATGGGGCGACGCATGGCCATGCTTTCAAATAGTTTTGAGGGAATGACCGTCAAAAATAAATCCAGCTTTTTCAGCACCACTAAGCTGACATTAGTGATCGACCACAGTCTGGGCATATCCGTTTTTGGCAGCTGTCCCAGCAGTTGTATGTTGGTGAGATTGCGGCGCTTAATTTCCTGTTCCAGGCGAGTGCGCTCCGCGCCGTCGCCGGCCAGTAAAATGGCGATGTCAGTGCGATGGGTTAGGCGCTCGGCAGCTTCCACGAGCAGGTCCAGGCCGTGCGCCATGCCGTGGGTGCCGACATAGGCTGCAACAAATTTGCCCTCTATACCCAATTGTCGGGCGTAGTCGGTATCTTCAGCGCGTGGCTCAAAGAACTGCAGATCGACACCATTGCGAATCACGGAAATATCTTCGTCGCGGCCGCCATGAGCGATTATGTGGCGGCGAAAAGAATAGGTGACTGGAACGATATGATCGGCCTTGCGATAAACAAAGCGCTCAATGTTTTCTAAAAGCTTAATAATGTACGGATTTTTGATCGCCCCCACCGCAAGAATCGATTCAGGCCACAAATCGCGAATTTCCAATATCCAGGCGCAACGTTTTATGCGCGAGACGAAGAAGCCGGCAAGGCCATTAAAAAACTGTGGAGAGGTCGAGATGACGATATCCGCGCGTGGCAGGAACGGCGCCACAACGATAGTCATCAGCATGTAAAAAACATAATTAAGGGTGCGTTTGAAGAAGCCTTCGTTGGCCGTGATATACGTCAGCACTTTGATGGCGCGGATGCCATCTTTATTTTCAGTTTGAATCAATCTGTTGCGATAGCCTGGATAAGCCTTGCCCATCGGGTGGTGAGGTACGCAGCTGATAACGGTCACCTCATGACCCAGCTCGACCCAGCGTCGACAGTGCTCATAGGTGCGAGTCGCCGGAGCGTTGACCTCTGGAGGAAAGTAGTGGGACAGAAATAATATCTTCATATTCCGTATAACATATATTTGCTAGGGAGGAAGGATGCGCTTTTATTATTGCTTAAATATTATTAGCTTATAAGTCAATCAATAAAGAACCCCTAGCTTGTTGTTATGTTTTTTCTGATGCCTACAGAATACTGCGTCGGGCGGGCCGTTGGCAACGATTTACCTTTATCGGGCCCTAAGGTACCATTTCACGGAATTTAACGCCATCCTGCGCTGCTGCGGCTGATTTGCGCCGAGCCGCTATAGGAAAGGAGCAAAGTGGCCCGAATGAGCGCTGGCTGGCAGTAAGGGGCAGTAGTTGGCGACCCGCCTCGGCTGTCGGGTGCGGCGCAGGATCTGCATTCGAAAGAATCTTAATAATAGTAAAGTCTCGATTCTTTGCGTTTTGAGCGGCGTGATGATCGCGGCATGGGGCTAAATCAGGCCGCGCAGCGTTTTCGCAACGTAGCCGACGGTAATCAAGCGGATTCTTTTTAATGGCAAGCGCAGTTTTGCGCGAGTCCGGCGGATTTTATGTTGGTCATAAAGGTTGAGTTTTTCGTGGGTTTCCCTGAGGATATTTGTGTTGCTCTTCAACCCATTAAAATTCGATCGAGTTGTCAAAAAAATAAGAGTTGTATTTGGAGTGCCATGGCTGAGATAACAACGCGGTTCAAGGCGGCGACACAAGATCTTTATGGATGCAATCTGATATTGCAAAACTTTAAATAAATTATAGCGCCGATAGGCGGGGGCACTATGAAGCTTCAAATTTTATCTCATGCCGGGTTGCGTATTAATGCGGCGGGGGCCGAGCTGTTGTGCGACCCCTGGTTGATAGGATCGTGTTATTGGCGAGCATGGTGGAATTTCCCCCCAGTGAAACAAGCGACTATCGACTCATTGGCGCCCACGGCTATTTATTTGACTCATATCCATTGGGATCATTTTCAAGGCCCGTCGTTGAAGTTGTTCAGCAAAGAAACGTTGTTGTTGGTTCCGAGTGGAAATTATGACCGCATTAAGCGAGATCTCAACAGCATGGGGTATAAAAATGTTGTTGAGTTAAACCATGGCCAGAGTTATCAGTTGGCCGATAATTTTAAAATCACCAGCTATCATTTTGGTCCTTTCCTGGATAGTGCGGTCGTTATCGAGGCTGAAGATACCGTAATTTTCAATGCCAACGATGCGAAGTTTATGGGCCTTCCGCTGAAACAAATTATTCGCAATCATCCTAAAATCGATTTTGTATTGCGCTCCCACTCGTCGGCCAATTCCAGGCTGTGTTACGAGTATATGGACGATCCAAAAAAAGCCGTCGATGACATAGATCAATACATTAAAAATTTTGCGGATTTTTGTCGATCTACCGGCGCTAGATATGCCGTGCCTTTTGCCAGCAATCACTGTTTTTTACACAAGGAGGTCATCGGCTTCAATAATACGATACAAACCCCCTATATGGTTCAAGAATATTTCCAAAGGAAAGGGATTGTCTCGCCTGAATTAAAAATAATGGTTTCCGGGGATTCCTGGTCGTCGGACGCAGGATTCGATATCAGCGAGCACGATTACTTTGCGGATAGGGAGGGGCAATTGCTTCGTTATCGAGACGAGGTTTCCGAAAAGTTGGAGCAATCCTATTTGAAGGAAGAGAAGACGAAAATTCGCCTCGGTGCCGTGGAAAAATATTTCGCTAACTTTTCTCAATCCATACCTTGGGTTTTGCGAAAATCCCTTTTTAAGGGCGTCGAGTATTTATATGTACTGACAGCGGGCGAAAACATCACCCGTATTGCCGTTAATGTCGGCACCGGCGCGGTGCGGGAGATCGAAGGATCGATCGAGGCGTTCGATATACAGATTCATACTTCCGCCATGATTTTTCAACAGTGCATCGCGCTGGATCTGTTCTCGCACTTGGCGATTAGCAAAAGGGTGGTTTACAAAGTAACTAGGCGCTCGCAAAAGAAGATGGCATTACTCAATCTCATGTTCAATTTTTATGAATATGAAATATTTCCACTCTCTAACAATTTCAGCGCCAGGTTTTTCTCCAATTGGGCGCGGCGTTGGCGAGAGCTGTTTCTGTATGCCAGCCTGGTGTTCGATTATGTGTTGACCCGACGGTTTGATCAGGCCAAATACTTGAGCATTGGCCACGGACTACCAGCCGTCGGCAATAAGGTATAACGGTTCCGGTTAGATGCAGGCGGAGCTTCATGCGAGAGTTGCGCTGATTTGTTAGGCGGGGCGGGCTATTGCGAGGCGCGTCGCTGCCAGCATTATTTAGCGCTCTGCGGGCGATGTTGCGATTGAAATAACGTAGCCGCACTCGGTCGGCAGGGATGCGGTATGAGTAAGCCGCAATACGCAGTTGGCCAACTTCACGCCAAATTGCGGGCAATACCAGCTATCTATTGTTTCGATCCGTTCGCAGTTGCTGGCAGTTATCGTTGCAATGACTTTATCGTCTCGAAAAAGAGTTGCGCAATTGCGATCGACGACGGCGCGTATAGCCGGATGTAAATGAATAAGCGAGTTAACTCGGCGTT
>DATIED010000137.1:0-7630 GCA_035455965.1 Spongiibacteraceae bacterium | reverse complement strand
TATAGTTGGCGGTAAACGACGGATTGAAGCGCTTATAGCTCAGGCTGTTTTTTGCATCGACTTCATAGATCGGATCGTCGGCGTTGCCGTTGTAATAATCGCGGGTCGCGGAGCGATCGTCCTTGGTGTAGCGCGCGCCGGCGGTGAGCGCGAGTTTCTCGTCGAGAATCGGCGGCGTCCAGGTTACCTGACCGAAGATCGCCTGCGATTTAGCGTCAGAGGTAACGTAACGGAGCGATTGGTAGTGGAAGAGATCGAACCCGCCTCCGTTCGGCAGCGGAATTGCGCCGCCATTGTCGCCATCCTGTTCGTGCGAGGCGCCTTCTTTGAAATAATACAGGCCGACCACGTAGTTGATGGCGCTATCGAGCGCATCGCCGACAAACTGAAACTCCTGCGAAAACTGATGGCTGTGTACGTCATCGAACACGCGCGATACCAGCGGCACCATCCCTAGACCGGGAATCGTCGCGGTAAATGCATCGCCGAAATCGCCGTACGCGTTCCAGTTCAGTTTGCGGTAGCCAGTCAACGATTTGATGGTGAAGTGATCGTTGACATCGTAGGCCAGCGTCAGGCCGTGGCCTTCGAAGTTGGACTTGCTCAGATCGAGATCGAAATCGCGGTACGTTTTGCGTTGCGGTTTGCCGCCATCGGCATAGTAATTATGCAGGCCGGCAGCCGGATAGAAGCTGGGTATTTGGACCTGTGTGCCGCTGAGTGCAGCATTTTGGTAATAGATTGGCGTCGAATCGAGATTGCCTTTTTCCAGGAAATAGTCGGCGGTAAAGTCAGTGATGGGCGTCCAATGCAGGGTTAAACGTCCCGCGAGTTGCTGCTGCTCGCCGAAGTCATGGCTGCTGCCGGTATTTTTCACGGAGCCATCGATCGAGCTTTTCAGCATCACGACTTTGCTGGACAACTCGTTCCATTTCGGCAGATTCACCGTGGTCAGGCTGCGGAATTGATCGAGCGAACCGAAGGTCAAATCCTGTTTGAAACCGAATTCGCCGGTGGGCTGTTTGCCAATCAGTGCCACTGCGCCGCCGGTGGTGTTACGGCCATACAGTGTGCCTTGTGGGCCGCGCATTACTTCAACACGCTCGACATCGGCGAGATCGAAGGTCGCCGCCTGCGGCCGCGAAATATAGAAACCGTCTTCGTAGAGGCCGACCGAGCCGTCGGCGGTAATTTGGTTGGCGTCGGCGACGCCCTGGCCGCGCATATAAAGAATCAGCAATGTGCTGGAGGTCGGGTATGGCGTCATCGCGATGCTGGGCGACGATTTCGCAACGCCTTCGAAACTGGTGATGCCGCGCACTTGCAGATCGTCGGCGGTCAACGCGGAGATTGCCAACGGTACCGTTTGAATGTTTTCTTCGTGTTTTTGCGCGGTGACGATGACTTCTTCGACGCGCGCGTTATCGGCGTGAACTGCCGCCGCCGTCAAATAGCTACAACCAACTGCTACTGCGAGAGATTTCTTTAAAAACTTATTCTGCATAGTTTCCTCCACGTAACAACAGAGCCGACTTGTGACGTCGGCGAACGTAATGATGAAATCAATGAGTGGTAGATAGCTTCCGTGCGCAGATACCGGGCTGAATAAACAACGCGGCGGCGGAACATATTGAGCGGTGCCGGCGAAGCCGGTCAATTCGCGTTTTTTGTGCTTTTTTGTCGATGTAACCGACTGTTTTCACAGTTAAAAATTTTAGTGCTGCGAAGCTTACTCAGCTTTTGTAGCGTCGTACAGAAAATTGCCCGGCATGAACAAAATGTAATTTTTGACAATATGAAAAAAGTGGATAATTAAACGTTACAATGAAAAGCTGATTGTCACACAGCAGCAGTTAGTGTCAGGTTGATTGGCGCTGATTCGAGCGTTAAGGATTAAACTGTTTTTGCGTGACACGATGTCATCGATTGGCTCGCAATAATAATTTCGTTCGGAATGTGGATTTGCTAAAGGCGATGTCGCAGCGATAAATAAGGAGATGGCGCAATGCTAAAAGTGGTCGGACATACCGCAATAAATTTGAAACATAAGGCTACCTGCCATTGCGGCGCGGTGGAGCTTGAATTGACATTGCCTGATGGTATCGTCGATCCGCGGCGTTGCGACTGTTCCATGTGTCGGAGAAAGGGCGCCATCGTTGCCTCCGTGCCGCTGGCGGGCATTACAATAATCAAGGGCCAGGATGTTTTAAAAACTTATCAATTCAACACCGGGGCCGCCAAACATTATTTCTGTTCAAACTGCGGCATTCATACGCATCATCAGCGCCGCTCCAATCCCACGCAGTACAGCTATAACGTCGGTTGTCTCGACGGTGTTAATCCGTACGACATCAAAGACGTGACAACCTACGATGGCGTAAACCATCCTTCCGATAAGCCGGTATTCGAATACGCGAAGAAAGACTAAAGGAGATAGCCATGTCTACAGAAATTATCGCATCCACGGAACATCAGCTACCGATTCCCTACGGCTGGTACGGCGTCGGTTACAGCGACGAGTTACAAGTCGGCGAAGTTAAACACATACATTATTTTGGCAACGAGTTGGTGTTGTTTCGCACCGAGAGCGGTCTGGCAAAAGTGCTCGATGCCTATTGTCCGCATCTCGGCGCGCATCTGGGGCACGGCGGCAAAGTGCGTGGCGAAAGCATCGCCTGTCCTTTTCATGGCTGGGAATTCAACGGTGGCGGTCAGTGCACTGCAGTTCCGTACGCGAAGCAAATGCCGCCGAAGGTCGCCAATGGTCAGCAGGTGATTTATGCGTACCCGGTAGCCGAGCGCAATCAAGTGATCTGGGCGTGGTATCACCCGCAGCATGCAGCGCCGCGGTGGGAAGTGCCGGAGGTGCCCGAGTTTTCGTCGGACGACTGGACGCCGCTGCAGCGCTTCGATTGGAAAATAAATGCTGCGCCGCAGGAGACCGGCGAGAACGCCGTCGACGCTGCGCATTTTCAATTCGTGCACGGTACTGCCGGCGTGCCGAAAGGCGCGACCAAATTCGAGGGGCGCATGCGTATCTCGGAATATAAAATGACGGTGCCAAAAATCGACGACGAGGGTCAATTGGTGCCCGGCGAGTTCGGCGAAGTACATTTGATTTCGTCGGGAAATATTCAGCGCTTTAGTGGTCAATTTGAAGCGGTGTTAATGAGCGCTGGCGCGCCGATCAGTGCCGGCGCAATTCATATGAAATTCGCTTTTACGCAGCCGAAAAATTTAAGCCCCGGCAAAAAACTGCTCGCCGATCTGGCGATCGCTGAAATCTGCCGCCAGGTCGAAGGCGATATTCCCATCTGGGAACATAAAATCTATCTCGACAATCCGACGCTCTGTGACGGCGATGGCCCGATCGCGCAATACCGCAAATGGTTTGCCCAATTCTATGCGCAAGCGAGTTGATTTATGCGCAGGTGGGTTGATAGCGTTTAATTGGAACTCGACTCACGGTCTGGCCTCGTATAATCGACTGAAACAGGTAGGGCGCAATAACCGTAGGGCATTGCGCCGTCTTTCAAATGGACTTGAATCATGGACTATCGAAGAATATGGCATCGCGGCGGCACCTATTTCTTTACGGTCAACTTATTAGACCGCACTGATGATTTATTAACGAGACATATCGACTTACTACGCCGCTCAATAAGGATTGTTAAAAGCCGCCATCCATTTAAGATTCATGCGTGGAGCGTGCTACCTGAGCATATGCATTGCGTCCTTGAGCTTCCCGAGGGGGATTCTGATTTCGCAACGCGATGGCGGCTTATTAAAATAAATTTTTCAAAAGGTTTACCCGTCTTAGAAAGCCGATCCGCGATACGGATAGCTCGCGGTGAGCGTGGTATTTGGCAAAGAAGGTATTGGGAGCATTTAATTCGCGATGATGATGACTTTCGTGCTCACATCGATTACGTGCATATAAACCCGGTAAAGCATGGGTTGGCTAAACGTGCTAGTGATTGGCCTTATTCGACGATTCATAAATATATTGCGTTAGGTGTGTATGGCCCGGGTTGGGCAGATTCCGATAATCGTGTTGATTACGACGATTGAGTCTGCAGAATCGTAGGGCACAATAACCGCAGGGCATTGCGCCGAAGGCGCTATCGTTTTGAGAGTATCCGCGCCGGTTAAGATCGGCCTCGGTAATCGCATTGATTACGGTGGTTGAAAGAGGCGCAATGCCCTTCGGTTATTGCGCCCTACGGATGAAGCGCTGGAAAGTCGGCCGCTTTTGATTTACATTGCGGCTCGATGGTTTTATTGCCGCCGACGTTGTTCGCCCCGATAAAAATTCAATAAAAGGCCCTCTAAATGACTGCTCCCGCTTCGCAAAGCCCCGTCTCTCAAAACATGGCCGTAAAAAATGTGCTACTGACCGGCGCCTTCGGCGGTATTGGCCGGCAGGTACTGGGCAAGCTGTTGGCCGCCGGCCATAACGTGACCTGCCTGGATCTGCGCAATCCGAAAACCGAAAAAATCGCGGCGGCGCTGCCAGCAAGTGTCAAAGTCATATGGGGCAATATCTGCGAAGCCGCCGTGCTCGAATCCGCACTGCGCGATATTGAAGTCGTGGTACATATGGCGGGGATTATTCCGCCGCTCGCCAACTCCAATGAAGCATTGGCTACCAACGTCAATGTCGATGCTACAAAAACTCTGCTCGAATTGATGCAGCGTTTGCCGTACGCGAAGCGTCTGATATTTGCATCGAGCATGGGCGTAGCCGGTCTCGAACAATTCAAGCGCACGCCGCCGCTCGGCGCCGATGTGCCGCCGACCCCGACCGATCACTACGGCCAGACCAAGGCCGATTGCGAAGCGCTGATTCGCGACAGCCAACTCGATTGGACCATTCTCAGAATCGCCGCGTGCCCGCACGAGGATTTATTGGGCGGCAGCAAAGAAGATCTGGCGATCGTATTCAATACTCCAGCCAGCAGCCGTATCGAATTCGTGCATTTCGAGGATGTCGGTCTGGCGTTCGCCAATGCGGTGAATTGCGATGCCGCGATCCGGCGTATTTTATTTATCGGCGGCGGTGCTTCCTGCCAGCTCGAAGCATTTGATTTTTACACCGGCATGTTCAAAACGAGAGGCATCGAAGGCATACCGCGCAGCGCATTCAAACCGGGACAGCCGTTATTTTTCGGCGATTGGCTGGATACGAAGGAAAGCCAAGCGCTATTGAAGTTTCAGCGGCATTCGCTGCAGGATTTTTATGCCTGGGCCACCAAAAAAGCCGGCATCAAACGTTATCTAATAAAATTGATTGCGCCGCTGGCACGGAAAGAAATTCTTAAGCAGTCGCCGTACTATCAATGAAAAAATGGACTTTTGGCAAAGTTAAAATGGGCAATCGGTAAAAAATAAAACGCCTGACGCGTGGCATAGCGCGATTGCACAAGCGCTGAGCGCCCACTCTGAAGGTGCGCCTGGTTGCGATCAGAGCACGGGGCGATTGCGCCGGACATCGTTGTCGCGCCGCCGTTGCCATCGCGTTAGAAAATAAATTCAACCTGCCGGGAATAAAACCCGCCCCAGCGCGATCTCCATCTCCAACAGTCACATTGTTTGGAGGCCATGCCATGCGAGACCGCGAAGAATCTACCAATCTCGACCCTGCACAGGTAGGGGTTACCCTCAACCGCCGCCGCGCGTTGCAGTGCATGGCCTGGGCCGGCGCTGGCGTGGTATGGACATTGAGCGGCGGGGTGCCGCGCTCGTTGCCGCTCGGTAGTCAGGCGTTCGCGGCTGCTGTAAACAGCGGTGGCGGCAGCGATTTTTTATTCGCGCAGATCAGCGATAGCCATATCGGTTTTAAAAAAGACGCGAACCCGGACCCGGCCGCTACGCTGCAAGTCGCCCTCGATAAATTAAAAGTACTGCAGCCGGCATTTGTAATTCATACCGGCGACGTCAGCCATTTGTCCAAGCCGGAGGAGTTCGATACGGCTGAGCAAATGATTCGCGGCGCCGGCTTCGATACGCATTTCGTGCCCGGCGAGCACGATATGTTGATCGATAACGGCAAACCGTTTTTTCAGCGCTTCGTTACCGAGTCACAGCGCGGCTGGTACAGCTTCGATTACAACGGCGTGCATTTCGTCGCGCTGGTCAATGTCTTCGATTTGAAAGAGGGCGGTCTCGGCACATTAGGCAGCGAACAGCTGGAATGGCTGGAGCGCGATCTGCGCAATAAAACCGCCAGCACGCCGATCGTGGTGTTCACGCATATTCCGCTGTGGTCGGTGTATCCCGATTGGGGCTGGGGCACGGTCGATAGCGCACAGGCGCTGACGTATCTGCGTCGCTTCGGTTCGGTCACGGTGCTGAATGGGCATATCCATCAAGTGCTGCAAAAAGTTGAAGGTCATGTCGCGTTTCATACGGCGGCGTCGACCGCGTTTCCACAGCCGGCGCCCGGTCAGGGGCCCGGTCCGGGACCGCTGAAAGTGCCGGCGGAAAAATTGCGCTCGGTATTGGGCGTCAGGCATATCAACGTGGTGGCGGGGCGCGAGCGGCTGGCGGTGGTCGATACGCCGCTGGATTCGGCGATCGTTGCCGAAACGCCGCGCAGCGATGTGTTTTCGCAATCCGTATTTTTTGGAGATTGATCGTGTCGCCTGTAAAACATCTTCAACTCGTGCTGATCGCGGCGTTATTATCGGCGTCGGTATCTCTGGTAGCGCCAGGCGCCATAGCTGCAACTGACGCCGCTACCGGCGATGCGGTGCGCGGCGCCAAGGTTTATACGACGTGCTCCGATTGTCACGCGCTCGATGAAAACGAAATGGGACCGAAGCATCGCCACTTGTTCGGGCGGCGCGCCGGTTCGGTGGCGGATTACGCGTACTCGCCGGCCTTGCGGCAATCCGGCATTGTCTGGGATGAAAGGACCTTGGATAAATGGCTGGCGAACCCGCAGGCGCTGGTGCCCGGCGCCAAAATGTTTTTTTCGTTGCACAGCGCGCAGGATCGCGCCGATGTCATCGAATATTTAAAACACGTGAACACCGCCGGTAATTAATGTTTGCCGCTACGCACGGGGAATACATGCGAACCATAACCCGCAGTGTCGCGCGCCGATGACGTCCGCGCCCGAATCTTTCGAGGCCGTCGTGCTGGTGCATTTGGACGCCGCTTACAATCTGGCGCACTGGCTGTTGCGCGACAGGCACGCTGCCGAAGATGTAGTGCAGGAAGCGATGCTGCGCGCGTTGAAATATTTTCACACCTACAAAGCATTGAATGCGCGCGCGTGGATTTTGCAAATCGTGCGCAATGCTGCTTATCAACACGCGCGGCTGGCGCGTGGAGAAACCACTGTGTCGATCGATAGCGATGCCGAAAGCGATCGCGCCGCGCTGCGCGACGAAGCCCTGATCGATCCGGCCGACAATCCCGAAGCCGCGCTGTTGAAAACGCGCGCGCATGGCGAGTTGAGCGTGGCTTTACAACTACTGCCGGTCGAGCTGCGCGAATGTATCGTGCTGCGCGAATTGGAAGAAATGTCGTACAAGGAAATTGCCCAGATCACCGATACGCCGATCGGTACTGTGATGTCGCGGCTGTGGCGTGCGCGCCAACAATTGTTGAAAACGCTGATCCC
>DATIED010000136.1:0-2071 GCA_035455965.1 Spongiibacteraceae bacterium | reverse complement strand
CTATCGCGATACATCGATCCGTCCCTCGTTGCAATCACCATGCATACGCAACTGTTGCCTGGATGGAAACGATGTATGCCTGGGCTGCGGTCGGGAGCTGGCGGAAATTCTGCATTGGCATGAGGCATCGAACGCCGAGCGAGAAGCTATTCTGGAGCGTGCCAGTGCGCGCCGCGAACAGCGATAGCCCACAACGAATACCAATCCTGCCAACAGGGCCTGCTGCGATGAATGAGCCTACTAAACAGGGCCTGCTGCGATGAATGAGCCTACTAAGCTAATGAGATTGAGCAGTCGCTGGTAAGCAGCTGCCAGAAGTGTGAACAAGTTCCGCAATTACTCGTTGCCGATAGAACACGCCGAGCGGTAAGGTTAACTCACCGACTAACTCACCAACTACAGACGCCGTGCAGCGTTTAATAAACCGCAAAAACCACGCGCGCAACGCCACGACGAAATTTTTATTAAGGTTTTAGGCACCACCCTCGTCCAACACCCCCACCCTGTGTGGGCGAGGGCTTTTTATCTCCCAGCCTTGATCGCTCTCCGCCCGCCATTCCCAACTTTTTATTTAGCGACGTTATTGTTCTTAGAGACGCCTTACTTTGCGCTGCTTATTTTTGCCATCGCGCTATCAATTAAGAGAAGACATCGAGCTACGGCGCCAAAGCGATCGAATCGGATTTCCTGACGGTGATCGGCATCGAGAATAAGCCGGTGGGCTCCAGCGTGGCACTGAGTTCGTAACTGATTTTGTCGCGCGGCTTGGTCAGCATATCCTTGATAAAGCCGAATCCGCTTAGCAAACTGATCGTTGCCGGCACCGTATACTTTTCACTGCCGCCGGCCGGCACTTCCAAGGGCTCGCGATTGGCACCGCTAATCAAATCGCGACCCTCCAGTCGAATGCGGTACTGGATGGCATTTAATTTAAGCGCCGTATGGTTGGGGTTGGTGATCATTAAATCGACCATCACCGTTTGATACAGGCCATCGCTCGGTCCCGGATGCAAGCCTACCAATGACACCTGGGGATCGGAAAATTCATTGCGCAACAAACTGCAGGCACCGAGACCTGCGAACAGAATAAGCAGCGCGACACATCGTAAATAGTTGCTCACGGCAGCGGCACCAACTCGATTTCAACGCGTCGATTTTGCGCGCGGCCACTCTCTGTATCGTTGCCGGCCAGCGGGTAGCGCGGACCATAGCCGACTGCACGAATACGCGTTGCAGCGATCTGGCGCGCGCTGAGATAACTACCGAGGCTTTGGGCGCGCCGCTCCGACAGTTGTTGATTGTGCTCGAAGCTGCCGGTGCTATCGGTATAGCCCTTGATGTCCACCACGGTTTTACCGTACTCCTTCAATACCAGCGCCACATTGTCCAGCACGCCGGTAAAATTGGCCTGAAGCTGCTCGCTGTTCTGCGCGAACGCCAACTTGCCAGGCACAATCAGCTTGATGGTATCGGCATTGCGCTGCACGCGTATGCCGGTTCCAACCAATCGCTCGTTCAGGACTTTTTCCTGTCGATCCTGATAATAGCCAATACCGCCGCTGGTCGGCGCACTCGGCACGGGGCCGGTGGCCGGAGCCGGTGGTGCCGCCGGTTTATCGAGAGTATTGATATTGCCCGGAACGCTGCCCGCACTACCGGGCTTTGCCGCACTGCCGGGTTCATTGGCGGGCGGGCTCGCTTTCTGAACATCGCGCGGTCGCTCGACGGCGCAACCACCGATGATCAATACGACGCTTAACAGGCAGGTCGGCAGTCGACGCAAACTCAACATCTAAACTTCCTTAATAAATTACGCTACCGAGACATCGAACCATTCGAGCCCGGAGCGCTATCGATCTGTGGCTGCGCCCCGTTCGACTCATCTTAGTGTATACCGCAACGGCAAATTTGCCGCAGGCGAGTCGACAACTGCCGTTTTAAATGTGCAGCTCGTGCTCGAGCCGTCCATTCAGCACCAGTTCAGGCGCAACCGGCTACGCTGGCCGGACATCAAAACTGGAGATCGCTATGCGCACCGTCGCGGCCCGCAGCTTCGCAGCCCTGTTCGGCA
>DATIED010000135.1:0-5920 GCA_035455965.1 Spongiibacteraceae bacterium | reverse complement strand
CGACCGAGGAGTCGACATAACGTGCAGTCGCGCCCGATGCCGCTTCTTCGCCCAATACAAACCAGGGCTCGAGTGCGTGGTGCAACTCCAACTCCATGCCTTCGATCTCAATATGCCCGATTTTCGGGCAGCGGAATTCGCGAAACGCATCAAACCAGTGCGACTTGAATGGCAGCCCGTGCTGGTTCAAATAATTTAATACCTCCTGGAAATCCAAATGCAGGTAATGCGGCAGCATAAAACGATCGTGTAACGCCGGCCCCCAATTCACCAGCTTATGCTGGTAAGGTTTTTCCCAGAACAACGCCACGCACGCGCGCAGCAATAACATCTGCACCAGACTCATACGCGCATGGGGCGGCATTTCGAAAGCGCGAAATTCGAGTATGCCCAGGCGCCCGGTCGCCGAATCGGGCGAGTACAATTTATCGATACAAAACTCACTGCGATGAGTATTGCCGGTCAGATCGACTAACAAATGCCGCAGCGCGCGATCGACCAACCACGGCTGTTGCGCGTCGCCGCTGGGTAGTTGCGAGAAGGCAACTTCCAATTCGTACAGACGCTCGACCCGTCCTTCGTCGACGCGCGGCGCCTGACTGGTCGGCCCGATAAACATGCCGCTAAATAAATACGATAAGCTCGGATGATGCTGCCAGAACGTCAACAGGCTGCGCAGTAAATCCGGCCGTCGCAGCAACGGGCTATCGGCCGGTGTAATACCGCCAAGCGTGACGTGATTGCCACCGCCGGTGCCGCTGTGACGACCATCCAACATAAATTTTTCGGTGGCCAGGCGCGTTTCGCGCGCACTGGCGTATAGCGATTCGGTGAGATTTTTTAATTCGCGCCAACTGGTGGTTGGTTGCACGTTCACTTCGATCACACCGGGATCCGGCGTGACCGCTAATTTTTGCAAACGCACATCGTGCGGCGGTTGATAGCCTTCGACCAAAAGCGGTAATTTTAATGTATTGGCAGACATCGCCAACGCATCGAGCAGATCGATAAATTCTTCCAGCTTCGCCAGCGGCGGTAAAAAAACATACAGCTTGCCGTCGCGCACTTCCGCGCACAGGGCGGTGTGAATCGCCATCTCCGGCAGCAATTCCTGCTCGACGCCGGCCGTCGATTTCACACTCGTAAGCTCTTGCGGTACGGGCGCAAACGGATCGGCAGGGATCGGCTCGAATATATCGCAGCGTGCTTGCAGCGATAAACTACTGAGCGGCAGGCGCAATCCGAGCGGAGAATTGCCGGGCAATAAATACAGCGCTTGCTGGCGAAAGCGCCAGCGACAGCTGCGCCATTGTTGCGTCGTTGCATTGAAGCCGAGTGGCAGGCAGTAACCAGCGGGCTTGTTGACGCCGCGCTTCAATAATTTCGCCAGTGTGCGTTTCGCAAGATCCTCGTGATCGTGTTGCGGATTTTCATCGATCGGCAGACGCCCTTCCTGCCACAGCGCGAAAAATGGATCTTCGTAGCAGGGATGAATCGCCGCCGCCGGCAAGCTAAGTTGTACGCACAATAATCTCAGCAGCGCGCGCGCCGCTTCGTCGGGTTGCGCCTTAGCCGGACCGTTGGAGCTCGGGCCGCGCCATAGCGGCTGACCATCCTTGCGCCAATATAAAGTGTATTGCCAGCGCGGCAGCGCTTCGCCGGGGTACCACTTGCCCTGGCCGACATGCAACAAACCTGTCGACGCATATTGCTGTTGTAATTTTTCCGTCAATGCCGCCGCCAGTTTCCGCTTTTGCGGACCGTCGGCCTCGGTATTCCATTCCGCAGCCTGCATATCGTCGATCGACACGAAGGTCGGCTCGCCGCCCATCGTCAGCCGCACATCGTTTTTTTGCAGCAGCGTATCGACGTGTTCGCCGAGCGCATCGATATCGCTCCAATCGCTTTCGGTAAATGGTCTGGTGACGCGCGGATCTTCGCGCAGACGCGTTACTTCGTTGCGATAGGCGAACTCGACTTCGCAGGGTTCGAGCGCGCCGGTAATGGGTGCGGAATCGACCGGCTCCGGCGTGCAGCTAAGCGGGATATGTCCTTCCGCCGCAAATAAACCCGAGGTCGGATCGAGCCCGAGCCAACCGGCGCCAGGCACATAAACCTCGGCCCACGCGTGCAAGTCGGTGAAATCCGCTTCCGGACCGCTCGGTCCATCCAGCGATTTTTGATCGGAGGTCAGCTGCACCAAATAACCCGATACGAAACGCGCCGCCAGACCTAAATGCCGCAACAACTGCACCAGCAACCACGCCGAATCGCGACACGAACCGATGCCTGAGGTCAGGGTCTCTTCCGGCGTTTGCACGCCCGGCATCATTCGAATCGTATAGCCAACATCGTTGCATATTCGTTGATTCAAACCGACCATGAAATCGATAATCGCCAGCGGCGTGCGCGGCGTAATGGCAACATATTCGGCGAAGCGCGGCCCCCACGAACGCGTCTCCATGAACGGCGCCAGCTGTTTAGCCAATGCTTCGGGATAATCGAATGGAAATTTTTCGGCGTACGACTCGACAAAAAAATCGAAGGGGTTGTAGGCAGTGAGATCGGCTACCAGATCGACATCGATACTGAACTCTGCGGTTTTTTCCGGGAAGACCAAACGTCCCATGTAATTGGAAAAGGGATCCTGCACCCAGTTGATAAAATATTTTGCCGGCGAGATTTTCAAACTGTAACTGATGATCGGCGTGCGGCAGTGCGGCGCCGGGCGCAGACGCACCAATTGCGGTCCCAGCGCGATACGACGATCGTAGCTATATGTGGTGACATGGCGCAGACCCACCAAAATACTCATTCCAGTTCCCCGTTCCTGCAGCAAGTTACGGCAAAGAATCGTCCGCAAAAACGCGGCGCTCGAATTGGAATGCAGATTGTGTGCCTAATGCCGAGTCGTGGGTAGTTTATGATCGACTGGGCAACCGATCGTTACGGCTCGATCACTACGGTTTGCGGGGTCGCAAGCTGCGCGCAAGCTGTAACAGCCCCCGCCCTAAGCGACCATTCATAATCGCCAGCAGACCGGCCATTAATTCGAAGTTTAATTTGCCCCCGCTGAATGTCACCAATTGGCGCAGCGGCATATCCGCCACCACTTCGCTCATCATTTTGCTCAACGTCGGGTCGGTATCGGCGGGCACCATAGCTTGCATATTGCGTAGCACCGCTCCAAACATTTGGCGGCCGATAAACGTGCTTTTGATTTCGCTCAGCGTCGAGTTCAGATCGAAGCCGGCGCCCACCGGACGCCGGTTACTCGGCAACGGCGCGCCGTACAGAGCAGCAAACGACACCTCATCGATCGCCGGCACGCCGGCGGGAAGTTGACCGGAGCTAAGCTGATAGTAGGCAGCGATCGGCGCTTTCGCCGCCGCACTCGGCATCGGCGCAGCTGCTTGCACCCATATGGTTGCACTCGCTCTAATGTCGGCACTCGACGCACCTACCAGAATCTCGAACTCCCCGCTTTCAACCCGCCAATCCGCCAGCTCCACGTCGTAATACGCAAAGGCGCGGCGCGACAAGGTGAATTCGAGCGTGCACTGTGCACCGCCCTGCAAAAAACATTTGCCAAACTCCTTCAGTTCCTTACGAGGACGAAAAACAGTGCTATCGCTATCGCGCACATACAATTGCACGATTTCCGCGCCCGCTATCGCACTGCAATTTCTAATGCGGATTTTAACGGTCAACGAATCGCGCTCATCGATGCGCGGCGCCGACAACTGTAAATCTGCATATTCAAAACGGCAGTAACTTAAACCATGACCGAACGGAAATAAGATCGCTTGCCGTACGCTATCGTAGTAGCGATAGCCGACAAAAATGCTTTCGCGATATTCGACAGTGCAGGGCCCGCCCGGGAAATAATGCTGCGAAGGGTTATCTTCGAGCCGCAGCGGATATGTCTCCGCCAATTTACCCGATGGATTTACCGCACCGAATAGAATATCGACGATTGCACTGCCGCCGGCTTGCCCGCCTAAAAAGCCGGCAAGCACTGCGCGCACGGAATCGATCCACGGCATCGATACTGGCGCACCGTTGCACAGCACGACGACGAGGTTGGGATTAACCGTGGCGATACGCTCGACCAGCGCATTGTGATTATCGGGAAGGCGTAAATGGCGACGATCGAAGCCCTCCGATTCATAAAGCTCGGTAAGACCGATGAATATCACCGCGATATCGGCAGTGCGCGCGACATTTACCGCTTCGTCCATTAATGCTTCATCGATAACGTCGCTATGCCGCGCGTAACCCGCTGCGTAAGCAGTGGCGGGCGCCTGCAGCATAAATTCATCGAAAGCATTGTCGATGCGCCACGGCGTAATCTGCGAACTGCCGGCACCCTGATAGCGTGGTTCTTTAGCAAGCGCACCGATCAGGGCAATTTTTTGCGTGCGTCGCAGCGGCAAGGTCGCTGCGGTATTTTTTAATAACACCGCTGATTCGGCGGCTGCGCGTCGCGCCAACCGGTGATGCTCTTCGCGATCGTAAATATAATCCGGCTTGCGCTGTCTCGCGGTCGAAAAAATCAGCGCAAGAATACGTTCTACCGCACGATCCAATACCGCGATATCGATAGCGCCCGCTTTAACCGCCGCCAGGATTTTCGCATCGTTGAGGCCGCTGCTGGACGGCATTTCCAAATCCTGCCCGGCGACCAAACCCGCCACGCGTTCGTTACAAGCACCCCAGTCGGTGACCACTAAACCTTTGAAGCCCCACCTTTCGCGCAATATATCCTGCAGCAGCAAGGTATTTTCGCTGCAATATGCACCATTCACTTTATTGTAGGCCGCCATTATCGTCCACGGCTGCGATTTTTTTACGGCGATTTCAAAACCGGACAAATAGATTTCATGCAGCGCGCGCGCATCGACGATCACATCGATATTGTTGCGGCGCGTCTCCTGATTGTTAACCGCGAAATGTTTTAGCGATGTACCGATACCCTGGCTTTGCACGCCATCGATAAAATGCGCGGCCAGTTCGCCGCTCAGCACAGGGTCCTCGGAAAAATACTCAAAATTGCGCCCGCATAGCGGCGAGCGTTTGATATTGATGCCGGGGCCGAGCACCACGGCAACACCTTCCTGCTGGCATTCTTCGCCGATCGCGTTGCCGATGGCAAACATCAGTTCGCGATTCCAGGAATTTGCGGTCGCCGAGGCCGTTGGGAAACAGGTAGCAGGTACGCCGCGAATATCGACGCGCTCGAAATTATCGGCCTGTTTGCGCAAGCCATGCGGACCGTCGGTAATAAAAATCGACGGAATACCTAAGCGCTCGATACCTTTAAGCCGCCAGAAATCCAGGCCGGAACACAGCGAAACTTTTTCTTCGAGGGTCAGCTGTTGCAGAATTTCTTGCGGAGATTTATTCAATGCTTCGTCTCACGATAAATAAATAGAACGAGAATTCAACAAACTGATTTGATCTAGCGAGATAGGTGCTTACCCAGCAACAACACGCGCGCATCGCCGCCGGCGCGATAGCTGGTGACGAACAAATACAACAAGGAGAACAACGAACCACCGGCAATGCACGCCAATGCACATAGCAACCCGACAATTTTTGAAGGCTCGCGCCACAGAACCCAACCGGCGATCAGCAGCACGTGAATTATAAAATCCGAGTAATACTGCGCGCGCCACGGTTGCGAAAAATCGCTTATCAATATATAGCTGCCGTCGGAACCCAATAAAGTAATCGCGCGCCAAGTGATGAATGCCAATATTGCCCAGACAACAATCAATACGACTCTAAATAAATTCATCGCGCTACCCTGTTGTTATGGTGATTGCCATGGCACTTGTTATGGCGATGCAGAAGATGACTCCGACTTCGCTTATTGATCGCTTTTTTTAGTTTTACAGTATTCCAAACATTGCTGCAT
>DATIED010000134.1:0-2466 GCA_035455965.1 Spongiibacteraceae bacterium | reverse complement strand
GTCTGCCCGACGATAAAACAGTGCGCGAACAATTAGGCAAAATCGTGCGCGGCCATATCAGCGCATGGGACCCGGTCGCGCAGAAAGAAGTGTGGCGGGTGCAACATAATAATATGTGGAACGGCGGCCTGCTCTCGACTGCCGGCAACCTGGTATTTCAAGGCAATAGCGACGGCGAGTTTGTCGCGTACCGCGCCGATAACGGCACGCGCATTTGGTCGACACCGACCTATACAGGCATCGTTGCCGCACCGATTTCCTACGCGATCGACGGCCAGCAATATATCGCCATCGCTGCGGGTTGGGGCGGCGCTTATTCATTGGTTTCAGGTGAGCTGGGGACACGTAGCAAAGGCGCCGTCAATCGCAGCCGCATGCTGGTATACAAACTCGACAGCAAACAGCAACTGCCAGTACCTGAGACTATCGAACGACCGCTGCCGCAACCGCCGATACAAATCTCCAGCGCGAAAACACTCGATGCCGGTCACACACTGTATATGCGCAACTGCATGGTCTGCCACGGCGACCGCGCCATCTCCGCCAGCTCGGTACCCGATCTGCGCTATATGAGCAGCGACACGCACGCAAAATTCGATGCCATCGTGCGTGGCGGTTTATATTGGCAGCGCGGCATGATGGCCTTCGGCGATAAATTATCGAAACCGGAAACCGATGCGATTCATGCTTACTTGATAAAACGTAGCCATGATCTGGTGGAAGGAAAGGAGTAATTGCTAGCAGAAGTATCGTAACAGTTGGCAGCGGCGGCATGGCTCCCGCTGCCAACTTCCAACAATAAGTATCGACATCAATAGGAGCATAACCCATGTCAAAACGCGAAGCATTGTATGGAACGCTGGCAATACTCGGCGCGATCGGCGGCTGGTATTTCAACGTGCAATATTATCTGCAGGCCGGCGCCAATTTCGGCTGGGCGGACTGGACCCGGCAATGCTTCGTCAATCCGGCCGCGGCGTCGGCATTTATGGATTTAATGTTCGGTTATATCATCCTGGCGATCTGGATGGTGATCGAAGCACGCAAAATCGGCATGCGCTTCAGCTGGCTGTATATCGTGCTCACCATCTGGATCAGTTTTGCATTCGGTGTCGGGTTATTTCTTTTATTTCGCGAACGGCATTTTCACTTGCGGAACGATGCATCACAGCACGACGCACCGGCGTAACCTTATTCTGCACTTGCGTTACGGATATATCGTTGAACCAAATATACTCCGTGAGGTGGCCTGACTTCTGATTTTTGCAAACATTGATGCGCCATCTGCAGGCGCGGTCGACAGTAATGAGTTGATCCTAGGACACTATGCGCATTACAAACTGGGCACTTGTGCTCTCGTCGCTACCGGACTTAGCCTTCTGATAATACTTCGTTAGCCCAAGACACCAAATCTTTTCTTGATTGAACGCCATTCAACGCATAGAGAGAGAAGTCTTCACTGACGTTAGCACAATCATTTATAACCTCTATAGGGCTATTGAGATATCGGTACGCGAGCGCCCTAAAAAAATACGCCGACTCAAGGTAGTATGTATCATTATGGATTTTTTCTAGCTCAATTAGCCTGTTTAAGTCACTAATCGATTCCAAAAATTGCTGGCCCTGAAGCAGCCATCTTGCTCTAGAAAAACAGAATGCCGGCTCATTCGGATTTAATGTAATCGCTGCGTCAATATCTTCGATGGCCTTCTTCCAATCCCCGGACATAGCGTATGCATGCGCCCTTTTGTTGAAAACCTGATAACTATGCGCAGCATTCTCAATTAGAGCCGAATAGACTACTATCGCGTCGAGATATTGTCTTTTTTCAGACAGCTTCTGAGCCCTAGCCATTTCGAATTCAAAATCGTAGACCATTTAAAAGCTCACCCTATTTAGTACCACAACGCTGTCTCACCAACCCCTTTGCACACTTGTAGAAGAACTGGGGTCAGAGTGAGGTAACCCGGCTTCTCCGATTTTCCAACGCTAGAACTCATCACCAGCTCTTAATGCTGTACGCTCCCCCGCGAACACTACCGTCGCTTAAACATTGAAAATGTCACAGTGTTTTTTAATTGAGCACCGGTAGGGCCGTCCTCATATCCCAATAGACTAGTTTGAGGCAATACATTTTTATTTAATGAGGGGTCGTGAGCAACACCCATAATGAAATGAAACTGACCATGAATGGATACCACTTCTGCCGCACACAATGACTGGCGGCACTCGATAGTTCGGATTGTAAATTCACCTGGATCAGCTGTCACAAGGTCGCGCAGCCTGGCTTCGATTGCAGGCGCCCATATTAGGTCGCGCGGCTCCTCGGCCATTTTAGAAAGGAGTGGAAGCAGCTCTTTGCACGATCCAATACTTTCTTTTCCTTCACAATTAACCTTAACTGAAGTTGATATGGCAACAGGGCGCCCGATTAAATCATCGGAGCCAGGCACCTCCGCGCGGCTG
>DATIED010000133.1:0-5379 GCA_035455965.1 Spongiibacteraceae bacterium | reverse complement strand
AAACGCCACATCGAACATTTGTTTGGCATTAGGCCAACGGTTGCGTGCATTGAGCAGCACGATCATGACGCGCACATTGTTGCGCTTGGACACGGCAACCAGGCAGGGACCGGCCTTAAAGGTAAACCCGGTTTTAACGCCCATCGCGCCATCGTAATGACCAATCAGGGCGTTGGTGGTGCGGAAGGCGAATTTGCGGCGGCCATCGACGGTGCGCACCACCATCTGCGGTTTATTGACCAGTCGACTAAAGGTGCGGTATTTCAGCGCGACCTCGGCCAGCTTGGCCAGATCGTTGGCGCTGCTGTAATGCCCCTCGGCATCGAAGCCACAGGCATTGGCGAAATGAGTGTCTTCCAAGCCTAATTCGCGCGCGCGCTGATTCATGCGCTCGACAAATTTTTGCTCATTGCCCGAGTGCCAATCCGCCAGCGCGTGGCAGGCATCGTTGGCCGAATGCACCAGCGCTGCGGCCAGCAGGTCGGAAACGCGCATGCGATCGCCGGCGCGCAAACCAATTTTGGTCGGATGGGCTGCCGCGGCTTCGCGGCTGATGGTGACGACCGCATCGGGCTGGTACCGCTCAAGCACCAATAACGCGGTCATGATCTTAGTCAGGCTGGCCTGCGGCAGACGCTCGTCGGCCTCCTGCTCCCAAACGATCTTATCGCCTATCTTGACCAATGCAGCGCTGGCGGCGGGATGAAAATTGGCAACTTCGGCTTGCGCGGCCATTGCGCAACAACAAATAACCCACAACCCCAACCGCAACATTAGCTTGGCCATCACCTACCCCACACCCTAAATTTGGATAATCGATATTGTTTCGGGACTTACGTCCTCTTAGTTTTATTAATAAAGCCCTAACATTTCAGATGGTTTTTAACTGAGATGCAAGTTCAAATTGCAAAAAGCCTGCAAAAATCGTCGATCGCGGTGTAATGAATTACAAAATTGTGCGGATTTGACACGGTTATAAGTAAATCCCACTAGTCGCGAGCACAGATTCAGCACCGCTCCGCTCAGGAAAAATCCACGGGATCGACATCGATCGACCACTTGCTGCGGCGCCCTGCCGGATGTCGCTCGGCAATTCGTACCAACTGATCGAGCGCGCGGTGCAAGGGCGCGCGGTGCGCGGCACTTAACAGCAATTGCGCACGGAACATACCCGCGCGGCGCGCCATCGGTGCCGGCAGGGGCCCGAAACAAGTTACTGCCGCGCTATTTCCCTCACTGCTCAATGCCGCCCGCAGATCAGTTAACAGGGATTCGGCCTCGTGCAGCGTTTTGGCATCGGCACGCATTAACGCAAAATGAGCGAAGGGCGGCGCACCGGCCATTTGCCGCTCCGCCAACAAGCGAGTCGCGAAACTCTGGTAATCGTCGCGCACCAGGCCTTCGATCAATGGATGCTGCGGATAATGCGTCTGCAATAACACGCGACCGATCTTTTGCGCCCGCCCGGCGCGCCCCGCCACCTGCGTCAGCACTTGCCCCATGCGCTCGGGGCCACGGAGATCGGCGCTGAATAAACCGCCGTCCAAATCCACCATAATCACCAGAGTCACCTCGGGAAAATGATGGCCTTTCGCGAGCATCTGCGTGCCGACCAAAATACTCGGCTGGCCCTGGCGAATTTCCGCGACCTTGTCGCGCATCGCATGCTTGCGCTGCGTGGTATCGCGATCGATACGAATCACCGGAAATGCTGGAAATAAAGCTGTCAGTGCCTGCTCCAAACGCTCGGTGCCGGGACCGCGCGACTCCAACTGGCTGCCTTTACATTGCGGGCAACGGCTGGCCAGCGGTTCGGCATAAGTACAGTGATGGCAGATCAGACGCCGCTCGCCGAGATGCACAGTCAGGCGCGCATCGCAGCGCGGACATTGTGCAATCCAGCCACAATCGTGACACAGCAGGGTCGGCGCAAAGCCGCGCCGATTCAGAAACACCAGCACCTGCTCGCCGCGCTTTAGCGTCGCCTCGATTTCGCCAAGCACCGGCGGCGCCAGGCCATCGCGCATCGGCGCATGACGAATGTCGACGATTTCTACCTGCGGCAGCGCCGCCGCTGCGGCGCGCTCGGTCAATCGCAAGTGTCGATAGCGACCGCTCAGCGCGTTATGCAAACTCTCCAGGCTCGGTGTGGCCGAGCCGAGCACGATCGGCACGCCGCTATCGGCGGCGCGCTTGATCGCCACATCGCGCGCCGAATAGCGAAAGCCATCCTGTTGCTTGTAAGAACTGTCGTGTTCCTCGTCGACAATGATCAGCCCCAACTTATGAAAGCCGGTAAACACTGCCGAGCGTGTCCCCAAAATCACTCCAGCCTGACCATTGCGGGCGCTGCGCCAGGCGGCGAGACGCTCGCTATCATTGAGCCCGGAATGCAGCACCGCGACCGGCATCGCCAGGCGCCGCTCGAAGCGTGCACAGGTCTGCGGACTGAGGCCAATCTCGGGAATCAATACCAGCGCCTGCTCGCCGCGCGCGATAACCTCGGCCAGTAATTGCAGGTACACCTCGGTCTTGCCGCTGCCCGTCACGCCATCCAATAAAAAGCAATTGAATGCGCCGAAACTCCCGGCGATGCTGCGAATAGCCCCGCGCTGCTCGGTCGATGGCGACAACGCCGCCTCGACATTTGGCTTGAGCGCAGGCGCGGCAGTAGCGGTGGCGCTATAACTCTCCACCAGGCCTCTCTCTTGCAACGCCCGCAGATGTTCGCGCTTGATATCGAACTGCGTTAGAGCGGCAGCGTTCAATGAATGCTCGCGCAGTAGCACCGACAATGCATGCGACTGCTGTCGCGCCCGCGGCAATGCCCCGTCCGGCAGTGCTAAACCAGCTACTGTCAGACGCCAGCGCTGTTCGCTGGCCGTTAACGACTCGCCTTTGCGCAGCGCGCTCGGCAGCGCCTGCAATAAACATTCGCCCAGGGGATGGTGGTAATAATCGCCACTCCAGGTCAGCAGCGTCAGTAACTCCGGCGGCAGCACCGGCTCGTCATCCAGAATCTCCAGCGCGGCTTTCAGTTGTGGAGCGGCCACATCGCTCCGCGCTACCACTTCAAACAAGACGCCGATGAGCTCGCGCCGGCCGAACGGCACGCGCACACGCACACCGGCACGCAATTGCTCGACTTGCGCCGTCGCCAGCCCAATCGGCGGCAGATAATCAAAAAGCTGACGCAGCGGACTCGGCACCGCGATACGAAAAATAACCGTCACAGAATTTCCGTAGCAAAGGATTGATTAAAGCCGATCAGGCCGCATTAACAGAAAGCGCCGCAGTTTAGCAGAGGCAGCTAGTTGGGAAGCACAGCGTCACCGGGTTCTGAGTTGATCCATTCGTAACGCCCCCGCCACTCGCGAGCAGGGCAAGCGCAGAACCGGTCGGTTGCCTTTAATTGACCAGGCGAAGAGCCGGTCCGCTGGTTTTAAAGCGGACCAACCGAAAATAGCCGGCTGATTTAAAGCGGGCAAACTGAAGAAGGTTGCTTCCCGGCTAAATTTTGGTAACATGCCTGCCCTGTTTTTGGTTGCCGGCGGTTGCCGCAACGAAACAGAGCGGTGCGGTACTCGGCCTTCGCCCGGGTTGCGGCTCCCCCTTGAGACTAGGAATACTGCCATGAAACCTGATACTCATCCGAATTATTCGCTGATCACCGCTACCTGCAGCTGTGGCTCGGTTTTCCAAACGCGCTCGACGTTGGGCAAAGATCTGCACATCGACGTCTGCTCGCAGTGCCATCCGTTCTACACCGGCAAGCAAAAAGTGGTAGATGCCGGCGGCCGCGTCGACAAGTTCCGCAAACGTTTCGGCGCACGCGGCACCAAAACCGCATAACACTCGTTTTTACCCGCGCAGCGGTTTCACGAGTTCAACGCCCGGCACTGCCGGGCGTTTTCGTTTGCTGACAAAACGTTAAAGATTCTTTGCTTGTTGCGCGGCAGTCTTTTTTATATCCTGTGGCGCCTTCATCTTTCGCGCATTAGCACTTTGCGCAACGTACAGCGGTAGTGAATTATGACGATCGACCTCAAGCAAGCGGCACTGGATTACCACGAGTTTCCGCAGCCAGGGAAGATTCGCGTCGAGCTGAGCAAGCCCGCCGAAACGCAAGCGCAACTGGCGCTGGCCTATAGCCCCGGCGTCGCTGAGCCGGTGCGCGAAATTGCGCGCGATCCAGACAATGCCTATCGCTATACCGGCAAGGGCAATCTGGTGGCGGTTATCTCCAACGGCACCGCGATTCTCGGCCTCGGCGACTTAGGGCCGCTGGCCAGCAAGCCCGTCATGGAAGGCAAAGCACTACTGTTCAAGCGCTTCGCCGGTATCGATTCGGTCGATATCGAAGTCGATGCCGAGGATTCGCAGGCTTTCATCGACACCGTGCGCCGCATCGCGCTGACCTTTGGCGGCATCAATCTCGAAGACATCAAAGCGCCCGAATGTTTTGAGATCGAGCGCGTCCTGATCGAACAATGCGATATCCCCGTATTCCACGACGATCAACACGGCACTGCCATCGTCACCGCTGCCGGCATGCTGAACGCGCTGGAAATTCAGGGCAAAAAACTCGCCGATGCGAAAATCGTCTGTCTCGGCGCCGGTGCCGCCGCCATCGCCTGTATGCGCTTGTTAGTGAGCCTGGGCGCGAGCAAAAGCAATCTCTACATGGTCGACCGCCGCGGCGTGATCTATCCCGGCCGCGAAGGCCTCAACGAATATAAAGAAGAGTTTCTCAACGATACGCCGGCCCGCACGCTGGCCGATGCACTGCACGGCGCCGATGTCTTTGTCGGCTTGAGCGGCGCGAATTTGATGAGCGCCGAGATGCTGAAATCGATGGCGCCCAACCCCATCGTCTTTGCCTGCTCGAATCCCGACCCGGAAATCAAACACGAATTGGCCGTCGCCACGCGCGACGATTTAATCATCGCCACCGGCCGTAGCGACTATCCGAATCAAGTGAATAACGTGCTCGGCTTCCCGTTTATTTTTCGCGGCGCGCTCGACGTGCGCGCCCGCCGCATCAACGAAGAAATGAAGATTGCGGCGGTGCATGCGATTCGCGATCTGGCGAAACTGCCGGTACCGAAGGAAGTAATGCAAGCCTACAACGTACCGCATCTGGAGTTCGGCCGCGATTACATCATTCCGAAGCCGATGGATGTGCGCCTGTTAAGCATCGTCGCGGGGGCTGTCGCCAAAGCAGCGGTCGACTCCGGCGTCGCGCGCTTGCCGTACCCGAAGCATTATCCGCTTTAACTAAATATCAAAACGTAGGGCGGGTCATTCGACCCGCCATTCGGCATCACCGAACCACGCAAAAGGTGGATCGAATGATCCACCCTACAAAACTAATAACGA
>DATIED010000132.1:0-2223 GCA_035455965.1 Spongiibacteraceae bacterium | reverse complement strand
CATTGAACTGCAATGCAGTTCGCCTCAACTTCTCCGCGCGTGCCAAGCTGAATTTTTGTTAGTATCCCTCTCTGCGACAAACCTCATTCTTCACTACGCGCAGCCTATGTTTGAAAAAGAAGATTTGAAAAAGTTGGCGACCATGCCGATGCCGTTCGGAAAATATCAGGGCAGGGTATTGATCGATCTACCCGAACCTTACTTATTGTGGTTTGCGCAAAAGGGCCTGCCGCCAGGCCAACTGGGCATGTTGTTAGGCTTGACACTGGAACTAAAGACCAATGGGCTGGAGTATTTAATTGCGCCGCTGCGCGATAAATCGCTCGAAGCACCTGGCAAACGCGGCAAACTGCCGGCACATCATAAATTCTAAGGGGCATTCGCCATGAGCTGTCAGACGCTCGATTATCAAACTCTCGAGTACCGGGTAAGCGACAACATTCTAACGCTGACGCTTAATCGCCCCGAGCAGATGAATGCATTCACCGTGACGATGGCCAATGAACTGGTCGATGCCTTTCAGCGCGCCGATCGCGAGGATGCGGTTAAGGCTGTCGTCGTGACCGGCGCCGGCCGCGCCTTTTGTGCGGGCATGGATTTAGCCGCCACGGGCAATGTATTCGGGCTGAACGAAAACCTGCAACCGACTTTGGCCGACCTGCACGAGCGCCTCGACGATCCGGCGATCGTCGAGGGCGTGCGCGATACCGGCGGGCGCGTGACGCTGGCGATTTTTAATTGCAGCAAACCGGTGATTGCGGCGATCAATGGCGCGGCGGTCGGTATCGGCGCGACGATGACGCTGGCAATGGATTTTCGCCTTGCCTCGGAGAAGGCGCGCATCGGTTTTGTGTTCGGCAAAATCGGCATCGTGCCCGAAGCCTGCTCGAGCTGGTTTTTACCGCGTATCGTCGGCATTTCGCAGGCGCTGGAGTGGACTTACTGCGCGGATATTATCGACGCGCACGAAGCACAGCGCGGCGGCTTGGTTAAAGCAGTCTACGCGCCGGAAGATTTATTAGCGGAGGCCTATAAGCTGGCGCATCGCATCGTCGACAATCGCTCGCCGGTCGCAGTCGCACTGACGCGGCAGATGCTGTATCGCAATGCCGCGCAGAGTCACCCGTTGGAGGCGCATAAAATCGAATCGCTCGCGGTTTTTTATACCAGTCAGCACGACGGCAAGGAGGGTGTGACGGCGTTTTTGGAAAAGCGTCAACCCGAATTTACGGCGAAGGTCAGCGAGGATATGCCGCCGTTTTATCCGTGGTGGAAGGATTAGCGTATTGTCGAAGAGCCGACCCCTCCGCTTCGCTGCGCTCAGCACCTCCCTTTAGGCCCTATGGGTCCTACTTACGCAGGGGAGGCGAGTCAGAGCACGAACTTGTCGCCCCTATGCAATACGACTGCATGGATGCAGGAGGTAGAGCGACGCAGGAGCCAAAGCCGAGGGGAGATGTCGCGAAGCGACAGAGGGGTAGGGAACCTCGCGCGGATTTAACATCGTGCTGCGACCGGACCCCTCCGCTTCGCTGCGCTCAGCACCTCCCTTTAGGCCCTATGGGTCCTACTTGCGCAGGGGAGGCGAGTCAGAGCACGAACTTGTCGCCCCTATTTATAGGGGAGATGTCACGCAGTGACAGAGGGGTAATGAGCTAACCGCGATCAAACGCTACCGGCATCGATTTAACGCCGCTGATTAAATTGCTGCGCATCCAGCGCACTTCGCCATCGAGGCGCGGGTTGTGAATGCGTTTGACGATTTCATCGAAGATTACCCGCAGTTCCAGACGCGCCAAATGCGAACCCAGACAGAAATGCTCGCCGATGCCGAAGGCTCGATGCTCATTTTTAATATCGTCGCGCTCGATATCGAAGGTATCCGCGCTCTCGAATACCGTTTCATCGCGATTCACGGACGGATAAAACATGACGATTTTATCGCCCTGCTTAATGTTGACGCCGCCCAGTTCAACATCGCGCAACGCGGTGCGGCGGAATTGAATCACCGCCGGATGGTAGCGCAGAAACTCTTCGATGGCAGTTTCCACCAAGGCCGGATTCGATTGCAATTTACGATATTGCTCGGGATTTTCCAGCAGCAGGCGCATGCCATGCGTAGTGACGGTGCGCGTGGTTTCGTTGCCGGCCACCACCAACAGTAAAAAGAAATTGCAGAACTCCATATCGGTGAGCTGTTCGTCCTGCACAGTGCCGTCCAGC
>DATIED010000131.1:0-5590 GCA_035455965.1 Spongiibacteraceae bacterium | reverse complement strand
ATTTCATTGAGGATTTTACTATCCGACATTACTGATATCTCGATTGTGTACACTTGCAGGCACACCGACTTAAAAGCGCTTTAACGATTACTTCAGCGGGCTGCGAAAAGCCGCACATCATAACAAATGGGGATGCAGAACGCTCGGCACAGAATGGGCTCGAGAAGGCAGCGCGGCGACCCTCACGACGCCGCCACGCAACTCACCGCGCATTGCAACACCAGGCCCGCTCGTGAGCGGTCCGCACGCACGAATTGCCGAGCTCCAAGCATTAATAATTTTCACCGCTGCCCGCTCTTTCCGCCTGTTGGATAGTTATATCGATTGAACGGATAAGCCCCGTGCGAACCGATATCGGTCCACTGTCTCGGCAAAGGTAATCGGGCGCCTTCGGCTATGTGCCGCAAACTGGATTAGTCTGTGATATAACAGACAAACGAGCGTATAAATACTCTATAAAATATAATACTCAAGGCCCAAAATATGGGCCCAAGGTGAGCAGCATTGCAAAATCAGTTGCGTGTGTGCAGATACAATTTGTAGGATGGCCCGCCTGTCGTTGCCGTATGCTGGACGGCCCATAAAAAATAAAATTAGGGGACGCGATGATCGACCTATCCGTTTTTTTAGCGTTATGTGTGATAGTGGTCATAGCCAATATTGTGGCACTGCCCAAATTACTGGACTATTCCAACCTTTACCCAAACCACGAAGCGCGCAGCATAGAACGCATTTCCACCATCAGTAAAAGCATCGTGCTTTCGTTGGGCGCCTGCGCGGTCGGCGCTTATATGGCACCGCGGGTCGGACTGGGCGCCCCGTTCCTCCATGAGCTTCTCGATTTCAGTACGCCCATTCCTAATTTATGGAACCCGCTACGTATCGCCCTGGTAAATTCATTCTACGTATTGCTTGGATTGCTGTTGCTGAATGTCGCCTTTGTGCAACGGCATCTAACGACAGCACGCTATTTTTCGATGCCGCTGCAATCGAAAGTTTTAATGGAAGGTGTCGTTGAAGAGGTTGTCTACCGCTGGGGTTTAATGTCGGTAGTGGCGCGCATTTCAGTCAGAGAGTTCAATGTCGACCCAAACACAGCGATGATACTGGCTATTTTACTGGCAGCGGTTGGGTCTAGCTTATCGCATGTTTCCGATTTGGCACGGCTGCATTTTGACCGTATCAGCATGGCTTTATTGGCCGTTATTCTGATTAATTTCTGGGCTTCCCTGTGCTATGGCTGGTTATTTTGGCAACACGGGCTAACCACTGCCATTTTGTGCCACGCATTAGTAGTTTTGATATCCACTTACGCCTACAAAATATCGCATTTGAGTTTTGATCTTCAACCCGAGAATCCCTAAGTGGCTTTACCGATTAGAAGGCCTCGATCGTATCGCTGGCATCGACGACCTGCTGAATCACCTGCGCCGCTTTCTCCGGATCCAAATGCAGACGCGCAAACAATTCCGCTGGTATAGCCTCCAGTGGCGCGCTACCAATACCGTGGCGGCGTAGCAGGCGCGTCGCCACGAAGATCAGATTGGCGTATGCCGCATGCGGGCCGACATAATCGGCCTCGTTTTGAAAGCGCAGACCGGTAATGACCTCCTCCGGCATCGACCATAACCCCATCAGCCAGCCCGCCAGTTGATCGCGCGTAACGCCCAATAAAAAGCGTTCGATCGGTGCATAACTAAGCAGGCGATTAGCTTCCTGATAGCGGCAATAACTGGAGAAATGCGGCGGAAATATTTCTGCCAATAGCAGATAGCCAAAGTTATGCAGTAAACCGCTCAAATAAGCGAGCCCGATGGTGGGACGATGCTGCGTCTTAATGCAGCCAACCAGCGCCTCCACCGCAGTAGCGCCGTACACCGCCTGCTGCCAGTATTGCGTGAAGCCCTGCGGCGAATCCTTCGGCAGATTGAGACTTTTTCCCAGCGCCAAACCCAGCGCCAGATTCGATACCAGATCGAAACCCAATACGCGCACGATGGCATCCTGCACCGATTTAATTTTGCCGGTATAACCGTAATAGGAAGAAGAAGCCCAGCTTACAATTTGCGCCGCCAGGGCCGGATCGGCCTCGACGATAGCACTCAGCGCGCGCGCATCCGCATATGGATCGACGCGCAGTTCGATAATGCATTGCGCGGTGGCCGGCAGCGGCGGCAGCTCCAGCGTCTCCTCCAGGCGCTGCATGATACGCAGCGTTGTGAAATTAGTGACTGCGGCGGTGATTTCCGCAACATCGTCGACCTGCTCCAGCTCGGTGCGCTGCAGACTGGCCAGCGGCACCGCAAAATCACCGATCAACGCACCGGCGAGGCCCTGCTTGAATTGCTGGCTGTCGAGCTGCACCAAACTCGAATCGCCGGTACTCACCAGCAGGGTATTGGCCTTCAGCAGAATATTATCGACCGCCATCTCGAGACCCAGCGCACCGGGTTGCGCGGGAAGCTGCAACAGGCCACGCTGCTCGCACAATTTTTCTACCGCGGTCGGATGCATGGCCCGCAATGCCCGGCCGCTCAGGCGGCGCAGGATATTGATATCGAGCAAGCTGTGCGTCGGGTATAAAACGTGCAGGCGGTACTCGCCGTCGTGCAGCAATGCCGCCTGCACTTGCCCTTCCGCCAGTGCGTGCAGCGCGCCCTGCGCAGCGCCGATGAGAGAGTTGCCTGCGTGCAGAGCGTCTACCGCTACGGGGATAGCCATCCAAGTTCTCCGTTTTCAATTGGCCAGTGCTATTTGTTTCGTAATGAGTGCTATTGGTTTCGTAATGAGCGTTATTGGCTTCGCGACGATTGGCTTCGGGCCCCTCGCCATAGACCTTCACAACCAACCGGCCTAAGTGTAGACAGAAAAACGGCGCCGTTAGCGTTGTTTATAAGCGCAGAAACCGGGGCGCGGGCCGATTCGCGGATGATTGCGGCAAGTTGTGGGCCGGTTCACATAAATCGTGCAGCGCCGCGTCTGCCCATCCAGATAAATACAGTCGCTATTGGCGAGGCGTGCGAGGGTAAAAAGCGTATCGCGCGCGCTGAAATGATCGATCAGGCCGGCCTTTTTCAGCTTTTTGGCGATGTCTTTGGGCGGCCCCTCGGCCTCGAAGGCATCGATCAACTGCATTCTCAGCAAGTCCTCGATAGTAGCCTCGACTGGCAGCGTGCAACAGTTGGCGAAGCAGTTCGCACATAGCGAATCCTTGTAGCGAACCCAGGTTTCGATCCGCTCAATATCGGCCGCCGGAATATTGGTTTTTTTCATGCTGTTTATTCGAGGTGTCGCGATCGGAGGCTGCGACATTGCGCCACAGCCGAGCGCTGCCGACCTTAGCGTATAATGCGGCGCGCTTCAACGCGCAATGCAACGACAGCGCAAGCAAACCGCCGCTATGGCTCACCCCGTTATGGCTCTGCAATCATTATGGCTCTACTGACCGCCGCCAAAGCCAACCTGCAGCGCCTCGCGCTGGTGCGCTTAATCGTCATCGGCGGCGAAACCGCAGCCCTCCTCTACGCCTACTATTCGTTGCAGGCCGAGTTGCGTTATGCCGGACTGCTGGCCGCTATCGCACTGCAAAGCGCGGCCACGACTTTTACCTTCTGGCGTCTGCGCAAATCATGGCCGGTAACCGATGGCGAATTTTTTGCGCAACTATTACTCGATGTCGGGGGGTTGAGCCTGCTGCTGTATTGCAGCGGCGGCGCGACCAATCCATTTGTTTCCTATTACCTCGTGCCGCTGGCCATCGCCGGTGCGGTGCTGCCATCGCGCTATACGGTGAGTCTGGCCGCGACCTGTATCGGCGCCTATACCGCACTGCTGTTTTTCTACGACCCGCTGCCGCTGCTTTCGCCGTTGGCGGGCGCTCACCAACACATGGGGCACACCGGAGCCCCCGAGATCATCAATCCGCACGTGGTCGGCATGTGGTTCAACTTCACGCTATCGGCGATGCTGATCACTTATGTCGTGGCGCGGATGGCCAACGCCCTGCGCGAGCAGCACGACGAACTGAACCAGCGGCGCGAACAGGCACTGCACAACGAGCAATTGCTCGCCGTGGCGACGCTGGCCGCCGGCACTGCGCACGAGCTGGGCACGCCGCTCACCACGATGAAAATCCTGCTCGACGAAATGTCCGGCGACGACCCGGCGCTGCGCGCCGATATCGATATGCTCAAGCAGCAGGTGCATACCTGCCACGCAACCCTGAAGAATCTGGTGGCGACCGCCGAATCGCACCAGCGCCAGCAGTTCCCGCTGCAGGCCGCCGATCAATTTGTGCGCGCCGTGCTGGAGCGCTGGCAGATCGTGCGACCGACCGCGCAGTATCGTTTGCAGGTGGAAAGCCATGCGCCAACCCCGGCGCTGCGTCCCGACGAAACGCTGCAGCAGGCCGTTCTCAACCTGCTCAACAACGGTGCCGACGCCTGCGACGAACCGCTGAAGCTGAAACTGGAATGGGATATCCGCGACATCGTATTGCGTATTCGCGACCACGGTGCCGGCGTACCGCTGGAGATCGCCGAGCAACTCGGCAAACCGTTCGTTACCAGCAAAGGCAAGGGCCTGGGCCTGGGTTTGTTTTTAAGTCACGCCACCATCGAACGTTGCGGCGGCGATATCCGCTTGTACAATCATCCCGAAGGCGGCACCGAAGTGGTACTGCGGTTGCCGATCGCGGAGACCCACTATGCCTGATACTGAAGCAGCGCCTGATACCGAAACAGGCGCGGCCGCTATAGATATTTTGGTCGTGGACGACGATCAGAGTTTTTGCCAGGTGCTGCAACGCGCGCTCGGACGCCGCGGGCTGCAGGTAATATGCGCGCACGATTTGGCTTCGGCTTCGACACTGGTACAACAGCATCGCCCGCGCCGCGCATTGATCGACTTAAAATTGGCGGACGGCTCTGGCCTGCATGTCATCAGCACATTGAAACTATTACAGCCGGATATCGCCATTGTGATGCTGACCGGTTATTCGAGTATCGCCACGGCGGTGGAAGCCGTTAAACGCGGCGCCAATAATTATCTCTGCAAACCGGTTAGCGTCGATGAGATTCTCGATGCGTTTACCGTCGTCGATGATATTGCTGCGGCACCGAGCGCGGCGACTCAACCGCTATCGGTGGAGCGGCTGGAGTGGGAACACATTCAAAAGATTTTGCTCGAACACGCCGGTAATGTTTCCGCCACCGCGCGCGCGCTCGGCATGCATCGCCGCACCTTGCAGCGCAAATTACAGAAGCGGCCGGTGCGGCAGTAATCGTCCCGCTTAAACATCGCTATAAATGGGATCGCTTCGTTAATTCGTGCTCCGAAACTGTCGTCCGCGCCGACCGGATCTAGGGGGTTTCAGCGCCTGCCGGGGCCTTGGCTCGGCAGCGCGACGACAAGGTCGCGCTGCTTTTCGCCGCGAGCGCGATAGTGAATTTTAGCTTCGCCCAAGCGTCAGGCGCTGAAACCCCCTAGATCCAATCGGCGCCAGATCGCAGTGGTCCATGACAGTTGTTCCAGGAATGTGGCAGAGGACTTCAGGGCGTCGCCTGCCCCTGTCTTTTTAAAGGCTCGACTA
>DATIED010000130.1:0-3961 GCA_035455965.1 Spongiibacteraceae bacterium | reverse complement strand
TCATGCCGTTGTAGATATCGACCGTCGTTTGATCGAGGCGCGTGATTTGATAAAAGCGCGGGCGTTGATCGCTGCGACTGAAGTCGTACGAATAGGAAACATCGAGATTTTCGAGCGGCTGCCACAGTAATGCAGCGCGGCCACTGTGCGCATGCAGATTGCCGAAATCTTCGCCCGAGGGCGGCAATGCGCCGGGTGCATTGGATTCGACATTGTCGATAAAACCATCGCGATTGGTTGCCGTGTAAGCGACCTTGGCGCTCAATTTGCCGAGGCCTTCACCCACGGTGCCGATCGCCGGCGTATCGAGCGAAGCCTTGGTACTGGTGAGGCCGTAGCTACCAGCCGTTACCCGCACCTCGCCGCCGAATACGCCGGAGGGCTTTTTGGTGATCAGGTTGATTGCGCCGCCGATGGTATTTTTTCCGTACAGGCTGCCCTGCGGACCGCGCAACACTTCGACGCGCTCCAGATCGGCGATATCGAATACGCCGCCGACGTTCTTACCGATATAAACTCCATCCAGATACAGACCGACGGTCGGCTCCATCGTCAGTGCCGGATTGATGGTCACTGCGCCGCGAATATTGATGGTCGCGCCATTGGCGTTGCCGGGCGACGAAGCCAGACGCAGATTCGGTACCATGCCGTTGAGCGCGGCGATATCGCGGATATCCTGCTGCTCCAGCGCGGTGCTGGTCAGCGCGGAGATTGCGATCGGCGTTTCCTGCAGCGATTGCTCGCGCTTCTGCGCGGTGACGGTGACTTGTTCGATGCCCTCGGCCGACGCTATCGCTGCGGCTAATGCAGCCGGCAGCGCCAGTGCAATGGCCAGTGCCAATGGCGCGCGCTGAAATTTTTTATTGTGCATAGATACTCTCCTTGTTGTGTTTAGCGGCGTATACCGTCTGGTTACGCCTGTTATCGATCGACTGCGTCGGATGCGCGCGTATAAAAGCCGCGCTGGCCGGCTGAAAATATTCATCCGGCCATGACCCATTATAGCGGGCATGTTTTATTGTGCCGTGAATCGCCATCGCGAATACACTCGTCGCCACCTATTCAACAGCTCACAGTGGCGTCGAAAACGTTAAAATGCGGCGTATCGATAGAGGAGATTCATTATGTCCACCCCATTGAGCGTGCGCGCGGCGTTGGCCGGCACCACTTATCTCGGACAACAGATCGAAGTGCGCGGCTGGTTGCGCTCGCGCCGCGATTCGAAAGCCGGCGTGTCGTTCCTGGCAGTGAACGACGGCAGTTGCCTGGCATCGATTCAGGCGGTAGTGCCGGCGACGCTGGCGAATTACAGCAGCGAGGTGCTGCAATTATCGAGCGGTTGCGCGGTGGTGATCAGCGGCGAGTTGGTGGCATCGCAGGGCAAGGGCCAGGCGCTGGAGATTCAAGCCAGCGCAGTGGCCGTGGTCGGTTGGGTCGACGACGCCGAGACATATCCGATCGCCAAGAAGCGCCATAGCTTCGAATATTTGCGCACGGTTGCGCATCTGCGGCCGCGCACCAATACCTTCGGCGCGATCACGCGCGTGCGCACGGTATTGGCGAATGCCATCCACAATTATTTTTTCGCGAACGGCTTTCAATGGATCAACACGCCGTTGATCACGGCCAGCGATTGCGAGGGCGCCGGCGAATTATTTCGCGTCAGCACGCTGGATCTTGCCAATCTGCCGCGCGATGCACAGGGTGCGATCGATTTCAGCCAGGATTTTTTCGGTGCGCCAACTTTTCTGACCGTATCGGGCCAGCTCAATGTCGAAGCGTATTGTCTGGCGATGTCGAAGGTATATACCTTCGGGCCGACCTTCCGCGCTGAAAACTCCAACACCAGCCGTCATCTCGCCGAATTCTGGATGGTCGAGCCGGAGATCGCCTTTGCCGATTTAAACGACGATGCGGCGCTGGCAGAAAGCTTTCTGCAGCATGTCTGTCGCACATTGCTGGAGCAGTGCGGCGAGGATCTGCAATTTTTCGCCGAGTTTGTCGATAAGCAGGTCATCGAGCGGCTGGAGCAGATCGCTACGCGCCAGTTCGCGCGCATGGATTACAGCGACGCGGTAAAAACTCTGCAGAGCTGCGGCAAGAGTTTTCAATTTCCAGTGCAGTGGGGGCTGGATTTGCAATCCGAGCACGAGCGCTTCTTATGCGAGGAGCATGTCAAAGCGCCGCTGATCGTGATGAATTATCCGAAGGATATAAAAGCGTTTTACATGCGTCAGAACGACGATGGTAAAACCGTGGCGGCGATGGATGTGCTGGCGCCCGGCATCGGCGAGATTATCGGCGGCAGTCAACGCGAGGAGCGTTTGGATCGGCTCGATGCGCGCATGGCGGAAATGCAAATCGGCGGCGATCTATGGTGGTACCGCGATCTGCGCCGCTACGGCACCGTGCCGCACGCCGGTTTTGGTTTGGGTTTCGAGCGCCTGCTGAATTACGTGACCGGTATGGAAAATATTCGCGATGTCATTCCGTTCCCGCGCGCGCCGAACAGCGCGCTGTTTTAAGGACGGGAGTTTGTGACTGAGTCAATTGACAGGCCGCTGTATGCGGCCGTCAAAAAAGTACTTCAATGCGGCGATCATTGATCCGCCTATTAATATTAATAGGCGACGTACGGCCCGGGGCCGCTGGGCGTGTCGCGACCCTCTATCGCAGTGAAGACTCTGCGGCCGAAAAAGAATGGCGAACCCCAGTCGAAACTGCTTAAAAGTTTAGTGCCCAGGGTGCCGCCAATATTGTTGTAGGCGGCATGCGTCGGATTGTTGCTGAATTGCGCTGTCGCGTTTACAACGCTGAAGTTGATAGCGACATTGCTGCCGTCGACGGCACTTTGCTGGATAGCCGAGAGTGTCAAAGTCGATGACGGGCAATAAAAATCCGCGCCACTGACGCCGGGAGAGCAAAGTGGGATGCCGTTATCCGGGAAAAAAAATCCGTTTGAGCCACTATCGATAAAACTACGGGTCAAGGTATTGCCATTGTATAGGGTGGTGAATTCGCCCAAGCTGTTCAAATTCAATAAGCGTGCATTACCAAGATTGTTATTTGCCTGGGTTCCGATTCCAAAAATCAACGAACCGTTAACGGTGGTTGCACCGCTAGCGGGAACATCCGGTAAATCGATCAATACGCCGTTATTGTCGCCGCTAAAGCGTACCACTGGATTGGGTACTTGCTGAGACAAGTCGCGCGTAATGGGCTGACAGCTACCCGAGCAGCTGAAATACACACCATTCGAGGCGGCTTGTGCGCAAGCGGGACCGCAGTCTTCTGCGTGCACCCCGACGCCCAACACACCATTTGCGCCAACCGCCGCCACCGAATTTAAAGAGTTGCCCAGGTTTGAGCAACTGGCGGGCGGATTGGGATAGATAGGATCGCCGATCACTTGAATCGGCAGCGCGGCAACGACTTGATTACCAATTTTAAGGTCGGCAATTTTTAATGGCCCCCAGCTATAGCCGCCGGCAAATTGCGTACATTCGAGAATGTTACTGGCGCCCGATGTTACAACGGGGAGATTCACCGATGCGGATAGGGCCGAAGAGATGAGGCGCAAACCCACCGAGCCGGTATCGACCAGTACATGATCTATCGTTTGGCATTGGGTTGTGCCGGGCGTGCAAATCGTCAAGCTGATATACGGTAAATTAAATGCGCCCGCACCCGGCGGACCGCCATCGACCACGATCGATACCATGTTGGTGGCTGCGGGCGGCGGCGCAGTGGCGCCACTACCGCCACCGCCTCCGCCACCACCGCCGCATGCGGCTAGCCAATAGATCGCGATAACTATGAATGCTCGATACAGTGCTGTTTTTTTCATTGAATAACATCCAGCGCAACGCCTTGGGGTATGAGCTGCGGTACATAGGCTTTGCCAAAAAATGCGCGCATACGACCGCCGGATTGCACGACCAGCTCGGGGCTGTCGATGCTT
>DATIED010000129.1:0-5758 GCA_035455965.1 Spongiibacteraceae bacterium | reverse complement strand
GGGTACTTTGCTACGGCGAGTTTCAACTTCAGTAATCCGTGTCAATCCCCACACGGCTGAAGCGATAATGCTGAGCAGAATACCGCCAGTAAGAATGCCGTTCTCTACAAAAAACTCCAGGTAGAGATTGTGGGCGGACATGTGCGTTTTACTTGGCGAGGAACCGTTCAGAGAGCTGCCCGAGGCATTTTCGACTTCAGCATAGGCTGCTCCGAAATTACCGGGACCGACCCCTAATAAGGGGTGGTTGATAAGGCCCTTAATGCCGTACTGCAAAAGCTTGCCGCGCAGATCGAGCGATGTTGCGTAATTTACCTCTTTGCCCGTTATGAGTGTGCTGAAGCGAGTTTTGTAATAATCCGGCATAAATAAAAATCCGCCGATAATGATCAATATTGCCAGCGACGTGTTAAGTATATTCGGGCGTCGTAAATACACGATCAGCAGCGAAACACTCATTGCGACAAAACCGCCGCGCGACCCTGTCAAAATAATTCCGACGCCGATAAGCGCTAATGCGCCGAGACTGAATATTTTGCCCAGCGACTTCGCTCGATAAAACCAATAGATGGCGAAAGGGATGCCGCCCAACATCAGTAGCGCTGAATCATTGGCATCATCGCTGAGACCACCAGCGCGTTTATCGTAAATAGTGGATATGATTAAATTACCGGATATAGTCTGATAAAGCGCCAAAATTCCTCCTATGGTGGCGCCGATTAAACAATAAATGCTCATGGTTTTCATCGCATCGACATGTCTAATGCTGCCGGCAATCAGCAGCGCAAAAATAAAGCTGCGATAATATTGCAGCAAAAATGCCAGCGCCATGTCCTGATTAGCGGCAAATAGCGCGGCGATAGCCATTAAGGTAAACAACGCGCCAAATGCTGCTAAAAGCCAGGTTGCAACGCCGTGCCACTGACGTTTAATCACAATGATTAAAACGATAGCTAGGCCGCAGTACATAGGTATATGCGTGGCGTCTTCGCCGAACCAGCCGACCACGGCACCGTGCGTGATCATCAATAATACGAGAAAGCCGAGCCCGTGCGCCGTCGAGAAAAGTGTAATCGCGATTGAGAGAACAAAAGCTACTATTAGGGCTATCAAAAGTGGTCTCGCTTATCTGCAATGTTTTAACGGGCGCCAACGGCGCTTACTCAGCGAATGATGCCGCGTGTATCGATTACTACTTTTTCCTTTAAGTCCGATGCGGTAATGCGTTTAAATGGTTTGTGATCGACCAGCAGTAAAATAATATCTGCTTCGTCGATAACGTGCTGCAGGCTGGCCAGTTCAATATCGGCATGCGATTTCAAATTGGGTTCGCAAATGAGCAGCTGTCCGATGTTTTCATTTTGCAGGCGGCGCACGATATCCATGGCTGGGCTTTCGCGCAAATCGTCGACATCGGCTTTGAATGCAAGTCCCAGGCAGCCGATCACCGGGTTTTTAAATTTAGCGGCTTTTTTACGTACGCGCTCCATGACCCATTCTGGCTTGTGGTCGTTGACCTCGCGCGCAGTGCGAATGAGCCGCGCATATTCGGGCGAGCGGTGCACGATAAACCAGGGGTCGACAGCGATACAGTGACCGCCGACGCCCGGCCCCGGTTGTAAAATATTGACGCGCGGATGGCGGTTGGCTAAAGCGATGACTTCCCAGGTATTGATGCCTTCGCCTTCGGCAATCATCGACACTTCATTGGCGAAAGCAATGTTGACGTCGCGGAACGAGTTTTCGGTTAGCTTGACCATCTCGGCGGTTTTTGCCGTTGTAGCCAGCACTTCGCCACGTACAAAGTCTTGATAAAACTCGACCGCTTTTTGCGTGGATGCCTCGTTGATACCGCCGACCACGCGATCGTTTTCTACCAGCTCGATTAAAATGCGCCCAGGTAGTACGCGCTCGGGACAGTGGGCGACAAATACGTCGATACCCACCGCATGGCCGTGCTCGCCGAGAATTTTCGCGACCACTTCATCGGTGGTGCCGACCGGGCTGGTGGATTCGAGAATAACCAGATTGCCTGGCTTGACGAAGGAGCAAATCGAACGGGTAGCTTTGTCGACGTAGGTTAAGTCCGGCTTTTTACCATCGGTGAACGGCGTTGGAACTGCAATAATAAAAATATCCGCCTCCACCGGTTCGAGCGCCGCGGTTAAGTTGCCGGATTGAACGGCGGACTTCACCAGGATATCGAGATCGGGTTCGACTATGTGAATGCCGCCGCGATTGATGGTATCGACTACTTTGGCCGAGACATCGACGCCGTGCACGTTATAGCCTTTGGTGCCGAGCAGCGATGCGGTTGGCAAGCCGATGTAGCCTAAACCAATAACACAAATTTTTTGTTTAGTTGTGCTCATGCCGGTAATCGCTCTGATGAAGTAAGAAATGTTTGTTTGATTGTAGCGACGATTTGTTGTGCCGCGGTGCCGTCGCCGAACGGGTTCGTCGCCGTGGCCATGGTGCGGTAAGCGGCTTGGTCGCGCAATAGCAGCTCGACGGCGTCGACGATGCGCCGGCGATCGGTGCCGACTAACTTGACTGTCCCGGCCGCTACCGCTTCGGGGCGCTCCGTGACATCGCGCATCACCAATACCGGCTTGCCGAGCGATGGGCCTTCCTCTTGAATGCCTCCCGAGTCGGTTAAAATTAAATCGCTCTGATCCATCAGCCATATAAAAGGCAAATAGTCCGCCGGCTCGATCAATTTGACGTTGCTAAGATCGCCGAGTACTTCGCGCACGGGTTGTTGTACGTTTGGATTGAGATGCACGGGATAAACAAACAGCCAATCCGTGTGGGCTGAAGCAAGCTCGCGAATGGCACTGCATAAATCGATAAAGCCTTGTCCAAAATTCTCCCGGCGATGGCCGGTGATTAATACCAACCGCCCACTGCGCTGGAGGACTTGCCGAACTAATTCAGTTCCCAGCAGTTCTTCTATGTCGGAGAGCGGTAATCGCTTTACTTTTTCACGCGCGATTAATAGCGCGTCGATAACGGTATTGCCGGTAACGTAAATAGTATTTTTAGCGACGTTCTCGCTAAGCAGGTTCTCTGCGGATTTTATGGTCGGTGCAAAGTGCAGACGTGCTATGCGACCAACCAGCGAGCGGTTGGCCTCCTCCGGAAAGGGGGCGCGCAAATCGCCGGTGCGCAATCCCGCCTCGACATGCCCCACCGGAATGTTCTGATAAAATGCCGCCAGCGCCGCGGCAAAGCACGTCGTCGTGTCGCCATGCACCAGCACTAAATCGGGTTGGGCCTTTTGCAATACTGTGCGCATACCGAGTAACACGCGACTGGTGATATCGTAGAGGTCCTGACCGGGCTGCATCAGATCGAGATCGATGTCAGCGCGCAAATCAAAAATACGCATGACTTGATCGAGCATTTGACGATGTTGGGCGGTGACGCAAATCGATGCTTCGATGGCGCTATCCGCAGCGAGCGCAAGCGCCACCGGCGCCATTTTTATCGCTTCGGGGCGGGTGCCAAATACTGTCATTACCCGTAACGCCATTTTATTTCATATCCGTAAATCAGCGATTAATCACGCGGCAGGTTATACGCGCGCCTCACCGCGTATAGTTATTATTGCGGAGCGGCAGGCGCCGGGAATAGGGCATCCAAGTCGACGCCTTCTTCGTTGGCCAACATTTGCCCCACCTCGCGTCGCGCGGGACTATTGCGCCCGTGATGATTGATGCCGCCGATGCGCCGCCCTTGCGCGGACTCGAGCAGACCTTTAAAGCTGATCCTGGTCGTGCCGTTTGCGAAGCCATATAGGAGCGCATAATCGCAGAGAGTATTTATGAGTCTGGGTACGCCGCCACTCAAATAGAAGATAACATCGATGGCCTTGGCGGAAAAAATTTCAGGATCGCCACCGGCGACTTCCAGTCGGTGGCGGATATAGCGATGCGTATCCTCAAGGTTCAGGGGCTCAAGATGGTATTCGACCGAGACCCGTTGAGCGATTTGCGATAACTCGGGCTTCGATAACAATGCCAGTAGTTCCGGTTGCCCCAGCAAAACGATTTTAAGGAGTTGGTCGCGCTCGGCGTTAATATTGGTGAGTAGCCGTAGCTCCTCCAATGATTTCGCCAATAGGTTTTGCGCTTCATCGACGATCAAAACCGTTTGTTTCCCGCGCGCGTATTGATCGATTAAATACTGCTGAAAGAGCCGGAACAGGGCGATATCATCTTTATCTTCGTAGGGCAATTTAAAAGCGGATACTACCCAGCGAATCAAATGCTCTTCAAAGCCCATCGTATTGTTGATTACGCCAACATTTAATCGCTCGTAATCGAGTTGCTGCAACATTTTGCGCAGCAGCGTCGTTTTTCCGGCACCCACATCGCCGGTAATAACGGTTAAGCCGCCGCCCGATTCCGACAGGGCGTACTGCAGCATGCTCAAGCCAACGCGATGCTTGCTGGATAGATACAGGCAGTCCGGGTCGGGCGCAAGATTGAAAGGAGCCTGTTTGAAGCCATAATGCTCTAGATACATGCGCTTATCTGACCTTATTCAGCACAGTACCCAAAAGTTGCGTACCTTCTAATAATTGTTTGCAGCGTTCTATTTCTTTGCGTTTGCTGACACCGTCTTCCACAACCAATAAAACCGCATCGGCGTAGGGTGCGAAAACTAAAGCATCATCGTCGTCCAGTAATGCGGGCAGATCAAAAATAATAAAACGATCTGGATAGCGATTGACTATATCGCTCAATAATTTGCCCATTTGCGGTGAAGATAAAATCTCCGAGCGGGAGTTGGCGGTTGCTCGGTTAGGTAATATCACTAAGCGTTCGAAGCCTGGATTGATAAGAGTCTGATTAACCTCAACGCGGCCTTCGAGGATGTCGATCAAGCCAAATTCGGCTTCAAGCCCGAGCTTCTGCAGCAAGCTGGATCGACGCAGATCCAGATCGACCAGCATTACGGTTTGATTGACTTCAAGCGAAATGCTGATCGCTAAATTCAAGGCCGTTAACGACTTTCCCGCCTGGCTGTTTGGGCTGGTGATGGCTAGCGTACGCCAATTATTTTCGCGTAGTTTGCGCAAAATTTGCGTGCGTAGTTGCCGATAGCTTTCGGTGCGTTTGTCGTCGTCGGTTGCGGCGATAACTCGTTCGCGGCGCAGACACTCGGCATTAAGGCTCACTTTACGAGTGTGTGTATATTCTATTTTTTGCGGGCCAGAAACGGGAGGCGCGGCGCTTTTCGACGATTGTTCAGATGAACCGTCACCGGGTATTTGCCGTTGCTCGCGGGCCTTATCGATTGCTTGCTGAATAAAATCCATAATTCCGATTCCCCGGACTTAACCGATACCAAGTTTGCGTAGCGCGATATACCAAACCACATCTAATGGCTTAACCGCGAAGTGAAAAATCAACAACACGGCAATGACGACGGCCGCGATACCTATATATATCCATTTATAGCCCTTTTTGGCTTCCTCTTCTTCTTCCGCCAGCATCAAGTAGGGAATGCTGCCCAATGGTGTGCCGAATAATCCAGCCAGTTCCTTGCTGCCGCGCACGCTTTCATCCAGCATTTCACTAACACCAGCTACCGCTACCGCAGCCACTCCCGCCAGCACAATGCCGATCAATAAAATGGCAATACGGTTGGGGCTCACCGGGTCGTCCGGGAGAATGGGCGGCTCGACCAGCGAATAGCGCTCGCCTTTGCGCTCGCTCTCCAGGTTCTGCGATAGCTCTGCTTCCATTTG
>DATIED010000128.1:0-2993 GCA_035455965.1 Spongiibacteraceae bacterium | reverse complement strand
CTCTATAGACCTATCAATTTTTAAACTATTTTATAGAAGCTCCCAAACGCCGAGCGGAGAAGCTGAAACCGGCTTCATAACACCCTTGTTACGTAACTGATTGGCTGCCCACCGCATATCATATTGCCATTTGTAGAAAAGATCGCCAGAACGATGAAGCTCAGCCTCATATTTATCCCAAATATATTTTGCAACTTCGAGTAGCCGTGCACTACCCCCATTAGCTTTGATTGCTTCGGCAACCCAATCAGGTAAATCAGCTTTTTTTGCCATGATATTCCTCAATATTAACGCTGTTGCTAATGAGCCTTACCCATCTCACCCATACACCAACGGCGCCTTCAAATGCACTCGCGTAATCAACGCAGCTTTTATTTCCGCCTGCTGCTGCAAATCACACTCCTGCAACCAAACCACCTCGCCCGCCACCAACGCCGCAATCGGCACGCCATCGCGATACAAAACCCGATTGCCGGTCAACGCGGCGACCTTCGTGCCCGGAGTCAGAATACCAACCAGATTAAGCGGATCGACGCCACTGATGCCGATTAATTGCTCGTTATGTTCCTGGCGGCGAATTTCGCGCAGCGCATTGAGCGCATCGGGCAACGCGAATTGTTCGCCGCTGACGCCGACAACGAAGCGGCCGCCGCGAATTTCGCCGCGCGCTTCCAGCCGCCGCAATACGCGCAACATATCGCGCCACGGCGGCAGCCAGTTCGCTTCGCGCGCCAGAATGCGCCAGAAAATTACGCCGTAGCGTCGCAGCAGCGCACGCACGATATGTTCGACAACAGCATCGCTATCGACATTGCCGGCGCGCACCAGCGACCAACGCCCCGCATCCTGAATACCGAACAATGCGGTGCGCTGTCTTTTCTTGGCGCCGGAAAAGGATTTGCGTTTATCCAGGGGAATCAGTAACGCGCGAATGCCGGCAAAGCTATCGGAGACCACCCTGCCCTGCGCGACTAACTCCGCCAATGCTTCTTCGGCTTCGCTCGGCAACAGTCGCGCACCGTCGGCGATTTCATCGAAGAACGAAGCGCCATGCGCGCTTAAAAACTCCAATACGCCGCTCGCGCGCGAACTCAACTCGGGCGCGGCTTGATCGTCGTCCACCATGCCGCCACGCGTCGAACCAGCAACTAAACCATCGGCGGCGCTGCGCCACAAAGCCTGATTGCGTCGATTCAATAACGCGATCGGCGTGGTGCGCACCGGCCCGGCGCGCTTCGCGCCGCTGTCGTTATTTTTTGGCCGCGTCAGCCGCGCCCAACCGGTGCGCCCCGATAAACATAAATCGTCGAGCCAGTTGGAGCGGTAATCCTGCAGCCGCGCCGGTAAAATTTCCGTCTCCCACGCCCCGGCCGGCGCTTCGAAACCTTCCAGATCACCGAGCAAGCCCGCCAAGGCTTCCGAACCTTCCTTGCGGTTATCGTCGCCGACGTGCTGCCACGAAAACAGGAAGCGCATAAAATCCTGCGTCGTTACCGGTTCGATTTCTTTGCGCAGACGATTGATCGTGTAGCGATGAATACGCGCCAGCAAACTGCGCTCGCACCACTCTAAAAGCTCTACCGCAGCGTCGATTTTTTCTTCATCGATGATCGTACTGTCGTCGGTAATGGAGTCGGATTCGGTCGTTATGCGCTGATCGGTAAACTGGCCGCGCAATACAAAACCTTCCTGCTCGAGCTGCAGCAGCGCGTTATCGATTTCGCTGACTGGCAGTTCCAGTGGCGCGGCCAGGCTGTCCGCGGTGACGGGGCCGAGCATTTGTAACCGGCCGCGCACGATTTCCAACAGCGCCTCGTCGCGCGGAATAATCGCGCTGGCATACGGCTCCGGCACCACTACTCGCGCCGGTATCTTTACTGCGGAAAATATCGCCAACCAACGCGGCAGGCGCTCCACCGCGACCCATAGCTGGATTTTATTTCTGGTCGCCGGCAGCGGCAGCAATACCGCGCGCCGCGCCGCCACCAATGTCGCCAGTAATTCGCCCCAACCGGGGTGGCGCGCCACTTCAGCCGGCGTCAGGAAACCGCACCACATCAATACATCGTGCAACTCGTCGAAATTATCGGCACCCGGGAACGCTTCATCGCGCACGCGCTCGATCGCCTGCGGATCGAGCCGGCCCAGATCGTCGGCGCTATTCGGATCGCGCCAGCGACGCGCCATGACCGCCTGCGTGCGGCGCTCCTCCAGTGGCGCATCGTCGAGAAAAGCATAGGGCCGCGCGCTCAATATTTGCAAAGCCAGCGGCGACGGCTCGGTGAGATCGCGCGCGACGATGCGAATTTTTCCGGTTTCGATAGCGCCCAGCAGGCGAATCAAACCATCGATATCCATCGCCTCTTCGAGACAATCCTTTAAGGTCTGGGTAATCAGCGGATGATCGGGAATCTGCCGATCGCCGACAATGTTTTCGCCGCAGGCAACTTGATCGGGAAAAATATCGGCGAGTAAATCCTCGGCGAACATACGCTGCAGTTGCGGCGGCGTTTTTTTACCGCCGCGAAAACGCGGTATCGCCAGTGCCACGCCGGCATTCCAGCGCCAGTGCGCGGTGAACATCGGTGCATCGAGCAGCGCCTGGATCAACACCTCGCGCACACTGCGCGAGTTTAAATAGGATGCCACCTCTTCGAGCGGAAAACTGTGGCTGGTGCTGAGCGACAGAATGATCGAGTCCTCGGTCGCGGCGGCCTGCAATTCAAAATCGAATTTGCGGCAGAAACGCTTGCGCAGCGCCAAGCCCCACGCGCGATTGATGCGGCTGCCGAACGGCGCGTGGATAATAAGCTGCATACCGCCGGTCTCGTCGAAAAAGCGCTCGAAGATAATCGTATCCCTGGTTGGCAGAGCGCCGAGCGCGGTTTTCGCGGCCCATAAATAATCGATTAGTTGCTGCGCGCTGGCGCGATCGATGCCGACATCGCCCTGCAGCCACGCCAAAGCTATTGCAAGTTCTGGTTGCGCCGCAA
>DATIED010000127.1:0-2157 GCA_035455965.1 Spongiibacteraceae bacterium | reverse complement strand
ATTTTTGAAGTATCTCTTATGGTTTTGAAACACCCCTTATGATTTTAAAAGAGTTGCACGGCGGCACAGCACCCGCCGCGCTGTTATTTGATTTGGATGGCACCCTGCTCGATAGTCTGCCCGATCTTGCGACCGCGATCGACCGCATGTTGGTCGAGTTGGGCCACGCCGCCGTGGGCGCCGAGCGCGTACACGGTTGGATCGGCGACGGCGCGCGGCAATTGGTATATGAGTCGCTTTTGTTTGCACAGGGCGAAGCCGCATCGAATCGACCCGACGATGCGACGGTGGCACGCGCACTCGGTATTTATATGCGGCATTACACCGCCTGTTGCACCGATCGCAGTCGACTGTTCGATGGCGTGCGCGCAGCGTTGGCGCATTGGTATGAGCGCGGTGTGGCGATGGCTTGCGTCACTAACAAATCAGCGCGCTTTACCGAGCCGCTGCTAAAGCATTTTGCGCTGCAGGAGTGGCTGCCGGTCGCGGTTAGCGGCGACACGCTGGCGCAACGGAAGCCCGCGGCAGCGCCACTATTGTTCGCTTGCGAACAACTGGGCGTCGATCCGCGCAACGCGCTGATGGTTGGCGATTCGCGCAACGATGTGTTGGCCGCGCGTGCGGCGGGCATGCCGGTGGTGTGCGTGAGTTATGGTTACAATCATGGACGCTCGATCGCGGCCGAGGTGCCGGACGGCATCGTCGATTCGCTGCTGGAATTGCTTTAGGCGATTTTTTGCCTTTATCCTGGCGGCAGCGTCCAGTACAATACTGCGTACCCTCCCTGCGTCCTGGAGAAAACGGTGAGCTCGATTGCTCTGTACAAACAATTCGCACTGTATGTGCGCGAGGTAACCCGCTGGCGATGGTAAACATCGTTCGTGTTGTCGCGCTGTTTGTGTAACTGTTTTTCTTTAAGGATATCGCTATGGATTCCCAACGTTTCGCCGCATTGGCGGCACAGAATTTTAATCGCATCCCCGTATTTCGCGATGTATTTGCCGATCTCGATACGCCGCTCAGCGCCTATCTGAAACTAGCTCAAGCACCTTACTCCTATCTGTTCGAATCCGTGCACGGCGGCGAGAAATGGGGCCGCTATTCGATTATCGGCTTGCCGTCGCGCACCGTGCTGAAAGTGTTTGGCCATGACGCGCAAATCTATCGCGATGGCGTGCTGATCGAGCAGCATAATCCCAGCGATCCGCTGGCCTTTGTCGAAGATTTCCAACGCCGCTATCGAGTCGCCGAAATCGACGGCCTGCCGGTATTTTCCGGCGGTCTGGTGGGCTACTTCGGCTACGACACGGTGCGTTATGTCGAACAGCGGCTCGCCGCCAGTTGCCCCCCCGATGGACTCGGCACGCCGGATATTTTGTTGATGGTGTCGGAGGATGTGCTGGTATTCGATAATCTGGCCGGCGTATTGAAGCTGATCACGCATGCCGATCCAGGGGAGCCCGATGCGCTCGCCAAGGCCGAGGCGCGCCTCGATGCATTGGCGGCGCGCCTGCCGGGCGCCGCGCCGGATTTGCCGCCGCTGTTGCCGCGGCCGGGACAGCTCGAGGAAAGCGCGTTCGAATCGCACTTTGGCCAGGAAAATTATTACGCCGCGGTGGAGCGCATCAAAGACTACACGCTGGCTGGCGATGTCATGCAGGTAGTGCCGTCGCAGCGTTTATCGATCGCCTTCACTGCGGCGCCGCTGAATTTATATCGCGCGTTGCGCCATCTCAATCCTTCCCCTTATATGTATTTTCTCGATCTCGAGGATTTTCAAATCGTCGGTTCGAGTCCGGAAATTCTCGCGCGCGTCGAGGACGGCGAAATCACTGTGCGACCGCTGGCCGGCACTCGCCATCGCGGCCATACAGTCGCGGAGGATAAAGCGCTCGAGGCGGAGTTGCTCGCCGATCCGAAAGAAATCGCCGAACATCTGATGTTGATCGATCTGGGTCGCAACGATGTCGGGCGCGTGGCGAAAATCGGCTCGGTGGTGGTGACCGATCAAATGACGGTGGAGCGTTATGCGTATGTCATGCATATCGTTTCCAATGTAAACGGCCAGTTGCAGCCGAATTTATCGGCGATGGACGTGCTGCGCGCCACACTGCCGGCGGGTACGTTATCCGGCGCGCCGAAAGTGCGGGCGATGGA
>DATIED010000126.1:0-4793 GCA_035455965.1 Spongiibacteraceae bacterium | reverse complement strand
TAAATGTTCGGAAAATGCCATGCGCCCGATAATATCGTTGCCATCGCCGATCAAAGAAAAGCCGAGAAATTCCGCGTAGGGAATCCGGCGCAGATAGCTATCGATTGCTGCCGCCGATTGCAGATACGCCAACTGCTCCGTCATTGTGCTAACTCCCGTGCAGCGGCCGGATGAATTTCATTCGGTAACAACATAAAGGTACCGACTGCGGTTGCCAGCGGATCGCTTTCCGCACCATCGTGTACGGTAGCGCGCACAAAGGCGATGTGATGGGTGACGCGATAACAGTCGGCTATGCAATGCAGCGTGCGCTCTGGCGAGGTAGGCCGTAGATAATCGACGCGCAGATCGACGGTGGCAATGCGCTGTACCACACGCAGCTTGCTGAGTACCGCCATACCGCAAATGCTATCGAGCAGAGTGGTCACCACGCCACCTGCGATCTCGCCGGTATCGGGATTACCGATCAGCCGCGTATCGTACGGCTGCTCGCCGCTGGCAAAACCTTCCGCGCAGGCCGTCAAACGCATGCCCAGGGCGCGCGCGTGCGGCACTTTTTCCATCAAATAATCCCGCGCCATTTCGAAGCTCAGCCGGGTCGATAAATCCATGAGTCAGTCTCCAGCGACTTATTCTTTGCCAGGCAGAGTGGATTGAATATTTTCGATCGCATGATTGCGATGATAAGCGATCGGTGGGGTCAACCTGAGCCCATCGATGCTTAAATAAGCCCGATGCGTATTCTTTTTCATACCAGAAGAAGTTGGATCGAGGGAAAAACTATAGGTCAGGACGATGAACCTTGCATGCGTATTCCGGATTGGGCACGACTCGAAGACAACCCATTCCGGAACACACGACTTTCACGGTACCGCTTTTTTCATTTCTCGGTTGGGCTTGGCGCTGAGCGCGCTCAATTCGATTTGCTCAAGGCGTTTTTGATGAAGCCGATGATGACCATCAACACGGCGCCACCGACACCTCCTCCCGCGAGACTGCTGACGATACTGCCGACATCCAAGCCGCCACCGCTCGCCGCAGTGCCTGCCATACCCAACATACTGAGCAGTTGGCCGCCGATGCCGCCACCGACGATGCCGGCCAGCGAGTTGCCGAGGGTTCCCAGGGATTGGTTTTTCAACGCCGCACCCGCCACATTGCCGCCGACTGCACCGCTAATCAACTGAATAATCAGAGGTAATAATTGCTCCATGGTATTGCTCCTTTCGTTGAGATTGTTGTGCTCACAAAAGCCGTTACTCCCGTGTCTCACTCAACTTCGATATCTACAGACCAACACAACGGCTGAAGCCGCCGATTCCATGTCTTTATCCTTCGATTTTATTTAGTACCACATCGTTAAACTAACTGATTTATTCAGGCGCCACCAGCGATTTACCATCGAGTTGGCATCGTGTACGAGCTTGCTGGGGGTGGCTGAGAGGTCAGGACTGACCACAGTAAACAATGCTCGACGATTGCATCAGGCATTAAAATTAATCGCCAATACAGTATGAAGCCAGGGCAGATATGTGCCTTTACTAAACCGTCCGGAGAAGCCGGGTTACCTCAGACCACGATTTAATAAAACGACTCTCATTAGTCATGGTCTGGCTCTTTCGTTTATTAAATCGTGGCCGGCCACCGATTTTATTGGGTTGATCTACTGCTGGAGGAATCAGCAGCTTCTCCGAAATTTAAAATTATTTCTTCGGCGCCACTTTCTTCTTATAAGTACGGGGTTTCTTTTCCGCGACTTTTAGCAATGTGGGTTTCGGTATTGCGCTGACTTTTTTCGGGGCAGGGGATTTTTTCTTGCGCATGGCCAAGTCGGCCTGCAACGGTTCGAGCGTGTCCTTCTCGATCAGTTTGATCAGGCTGATGACATTGGGCGACAGCGAAAACGTTTCGGTGATCAGGCCGCGCTCGGCGCAGATGGCATCCCATTTTTCGCGGATGCGGCCGACCGCTTCGGAAACACGCTCGGGCGCGATTTCGTATTGAGTGGCGGCTTCGCCGGGACGTTTGCCTTCGACCAGGACCGCACGTGCGGCTTGTACGACTTTGGGGGTTTCTAAACGGGCGCCGTGGAAGGTGAGTTGGCCGACCGTGATCTCGAAAACTTCAGCTTTCATCAGTTCCGCTTCTTCATTATCCGGTGAAGTCATTGTTGTGGAGATCATTATCCCTACTCCTCGATTGGATGCAAACGCCGGCGTCCGCGCCCGGCTTGATGGTCGGTGAAATATATCGTAATAATTACGTCAATAAAATATTAATTAGATTGATAATGCGTAATATTTACTATATAAATGTTAACGAATCGGCGTCGACAGATGGCTGCGACAGGGAATTTAACGGGTACTGAAAGGGAGAAACTTATGTTGGTATTAGCGCGCCGAGTCGGCGAATCGATAAAAATAGGCGATGACATCACTGTGACAGTGCTGGGCGTCACCGGCACCAATGTGCGTATCGGTATCAATGCGCCGGAGGAGGTGCCGGTGCATCGCGAGGAAATCTACAAGCGCATCCACAATGCGCCCACCAACCGCGTCGAGGAACCTCGGCGCGCCGCTTCCGGCAAGGATTACTGAGCCGTTACCCGCCCAGCCAGGCCCGGTCCGGATAAATCGCAGACCCCGTAAATCGATTGACCGATAAGCTCAATTCGGATCGACCAGCCTGATCAATAACGCAGCACTTCATTACGCGTACCTTACCGATCGACAACAGGGCTTGCACCGATGCGCCGCCGCGCTTAAGTTAACGGTCCTGTTGAACGTTATTTTTTCGCACTGCTTTTTTAGAATTACGTGCCGGCACTTTCCAGGCGTCATTTGATCGTGGGTGTAACGTAGTGCGAGTAAAGAGCGTCTGTAACAGCATGCGTGTAACAAGAACCCACTAAAAAAGATCAGCCGATTAAAAGGATCAGCAAAGCGATCCCACCGCGCGATTCGGTTCGGCCGCATCGCGGTCGCGTTATTCAATCTGTCTGGGAGCGGCAACTATGACTAACAATCGCACTATCACTTTTTACCATTCGCCCAATACACGTTCCGTCGGCACCTTTATTTTGTTGGAAGAACTCGGCGCGCCGTTTACCTTGAAGGCCCTCAACATGAAAGCGGGCGCGCAGCGGCAGCCGGACTATCTCGCTATCAACCCGATGGGTAAGGTACCGGCGATCACACATGGCGACGCGTTGGTCACCGAACAGATCGCGATCTTCACTTATCTCGCCGATTTATTTCCGCAGGCGCAGCTCGCACCCGCGTTCGACGATCCGCAGCGCGGTCCGTACCTGCGCTGGATGGCTTTTTATGCCGGTTGTTTCGAGCCGGCGGTGGTCGATCGCGCGTTGCAGCGCGAGCCGGGCTCGACGCAGATGGTGCCATACGGCGATTACGATACGATGCTGCAGACATTGGTCGCGCAATTATCCAAAGGCCCCTATCTGCTCGGCGAAAAAATCAGCGCCGCCGATATTTTATGGGGCACCGCGCTGAGCTGGACTACGCGCTTCAAGCTGGTGCCGGAATTGCCGGAGATCGTCGCGTATATTCAACGCATCGATAGCCGGCCGTCGGTGGCGAGAGTACGCGCCAAAGATGCCGAGCTACTTGCCGCATGGGCTAAGTGACGTGCAGCCGTTTGCTATTTGTTAATTAATTATTTTTGTGGAGATTGTTATGCCGCTTAATCATTACGTAACGTTGGGTCGTTCCGGTTTGCGAGTCAGCCCATTGTGTCTCGGTGCGATGACATTCGGCGAAGAATGGGGCTGGGGGTCGAGCGTTGAGGACAGCAACCGCGTGATGGATAGCTACATCGAACTCGGCGGTAACTTTATCGATACCGCGAATTTCTATACGCATGGCCACTCGGAAAAAATCATCGGCGATCATATCGGCAAGGATCGTGCGAAGCGTCAGCAGATCGTTATCGCCACCAAATTTTTTGGCACCATGCGGCCCGGCGATCCGAATGCCGGCGGCGCGGGGCGGAAAAATATTATCTGGGCCTGCGAGGAATCGCTGCGCCGTCTGCAAACCGATTACATCGATCTGTACTGGATGCACGCTTGGGACTATCACACGCCGATCGAAGAGACGATGCGCGCGCTCGACGATCTGGTCAGCGCCGGCAAGATCCGCCACATCGGCTTCTCCGATACGCCAGCCTGGAAAGTCGCGCAGGCGCAACTGCTCGCACAATTCAAAAACTGGGCGCCGGTGATCGCGCTGCAAATCGAATATTCGCTGCTGGAGCGCACCATCGAAGGCGAGCTGGTGCCGCTGGCGCAGGAATTCGGTCTCGGCATCACGCCGTGGAGTCCGCTGAAATCCGGCGCGCTATCGGGCAAATATCGCCGCGATAATAAGGCTGAGCAACACGCGGGACGCGGTGCCTGGGTGCCGAACATGCTGGATGAGCACGGTTACGATGTGATCGACGCGCTGATACAGGTCGCCAGGGAAATCGATTCGACACCGGCGCGCGTCGCGCTGAATTGGGTATGTCGGCAACCCGGCGTCACCTCGCCGATTATCGGTGCGCGCACGATGGCGCAACTCGAAGATAATCTGGCCGCGCTCGATATCGGATTAAGTACCGAACAATTGCAGCGTCTGACCGATCTCACCACGCCGAAATTAAATTTCCCTGCGTCGTTCCTGAAAACCTCGGCCGCGTTCCGCAACTCCGATATCACCATCAATGGCGAAACGGCAGCGCATAATTCGCTGGCGCTGCCTATCGGTAAGTCGCCGTATTAAGTCCGTAGATTC
>DATIED010000125.1:0-3240 GCA_035455965.1 Spongiibacteraceae bacterium | reverse complement strand
ATCGTATGTTGCACATCACTGCGCGCTATGCGGCTGGCTGGTTGCCGGCATGGAAGATGACGCCGCAGGAATACGGCAGCGCCGTGGCGACACTACGCGAATGTGCGGCTGCGGATTATGGGGCCTATCCGACATTGGGTTTATTCGCCATGCCCATCATTGGCCATTCGAAAGCGGCGCTACTCGATCATTTTCGTAGTTCGCCGCTGGCGCGGGCGGTTGCGCTGATGGCTTCCGCCGAGTTATGGCGGCGTTGGGGGTTGGAGCATCCAGCCGGTGCCTGCTCGAAGGGGCTTTACGATGTAGTGCTAAGTGCCATTCCGGTCGAGCGCGTATATCGCGCATTACTCGATGTGCCCGCGGAAATGATTGCCGATATTTTATTTCTTGGGAATCTGCAGGAGCTGCTCGATGAGTTCTGGCAATTTAAAACTGCCGGTCTGCAACATTTATCGCTGTTGTTACCCGACTTCGAAAATACGCGAATTTCCTATGGCGTCGATAACTTCGATGTGGAGTTCAATCGTCTGTGCCGAGAAATAAAACTTTGGTAACGCGCTGCGAGGAGGCACACCGATTATGGCGATTTTACCCGCTAAACGCCCAGCCAACAGGTCGGCGCTGAGAGCCAATCATTATTTCTTTTATTTTCAACCTTATCAGGTCAATCGACTGCGACACTTGCAGCAGACGGTAAATGGCTTATTTCCACATAACCCGGCCATTACGGTGGTCGATCTTTTGTATGCCGTATTATGGAAGCGCGTATCGACCTTGCAGTCATGTATCTCACTTGCGGTGCTTACCATCATCGAGCCGACGATTGTCGAATCGATGATGATTGATTCAGGCTGGCAGGTTAACGAGTCGCAGTCTTCGCTCAGTACGGGCGTCGAGAAAAATATATTCGTGTGCGAGGCCGAGGTGCTATCGAAGCAATCGCCGGTCGGCATCGCTCAGCATATTCGTAATCATATCTGTTCGGGAGATTCAGGCTCGCCTTACGAGGGATGGCTGGTAGATAGCCTGCCGCAGTCGAACCCTGCCACCGCCGATTACCCTGAAGGGCTTATTTGCACGACCCTGTCACTACCTGCGCTACAGCGAATCGATGCTCGCTATGGCGACTGGCGATCGGTCGACAATGAATGTTCGGAGTGCTCCAATAATATACGCAGAGTATGCTCCATTAACGCAACTCCACAGCAGGACGGTGCGCTGTCCATCGATATGCAGTTGCCTCGCGCCGAAATCGAGCGCTTCAAATTTCGGTATGGCGATGGTCATTTGGTGCCGCCGGAGTTTTATGAAAATTGAACGGTTCTGATTTTTACCAGTGCCGATATGCACATGCTCAATACTTTGAAATATTTATGGCCAGCGCACTTATGGCAAAGAGGGGTGAGTGATCGGGATCGAATAATCAGCATCGAATGGCTCCGAGATGTCTGGAAAAAAATGTTGCGGTTAATTTAAACGCCTCCTGCGCTTCCGGCAGTTCCGCGTCGTAAAAGAAGCAATGCCACATACCGTCCCACAATTGTAATTCGACGGTTGAATTTGCCTGCATGAGGCGTCGTTGCGTATGTATCGTTGCGCTCAAATCAAAGGCGCGCGTGCCGGTCAATAGCAGCGTGGGCGGAAATTTTGCGAGCACATCGAGGGCCACGGTCGGTGCTACCAGCGGGTCATGCATGTCGGTATTTAACAGGTAGGCGACCGGTATCAGGGGCCGATTGGGATGCGGCGGAGGCGGTGTTTCGCCGATCATTGCCGGTGCACAAAAGCCGGAGTCGCCATCCATGCAGGGCAGCGCACCAGCTGATAATAATGCGACCGCGCCGGGCATTGGCAACTGTTCTTTTTGAAACCAGGCCAGCGCCATGGCGCTGAGTATGCCACCCGCGGATGAACCATAAATACCGATATTTTCGGGCGCGTACTGCTGCAGCAACTGCCGATAAACGCTCGCTACATCCTCGCTCGCAGCCGGAAACCGATGCTCAGGTCCCTGACGGTAATCGATGCTGACAATCTTTATGTTGCCCAGCGCTGCCATTGGTACCGACTCCACCAGCCCGCCGAGGCCGGCGCCGACGGTAAAGTAGCCACCATGCAGATTAATCAGTACGCGCTTGCGATTATGTTCGGCAATGCCAGCCTCAGGCGATACGATAGAAACCGGTATGCCGGCAATTTTCTCTTCGTTGATTTGCACCGCATAACGAGCTTTAGCGCGCTCCAGCATCGGCCCAAATAAAAACTTATCCATGCCTGAGCGGAGCGTTGCTATATCGGTCGATCTCATCGCGGAGCGCACGCCGGGTGGATTGAAATTCTGTTCGATAAAAGCCTGGCGTGCAGCCGTACTCATAAAACTCGATAGCGGCAACTGAAAGGCAGGGACATGTACGGTGCCGGCTGCATCGATTTTTTCAAAATCTGCGGATTGATTGGTTATGTGATCGCTGAGATTGGAAGTCATAGTTGTACTCGAGACGTTGCGCTGGGCTTGGCTGCAATAAAGTTTCGGGAGCGGAATTCTGGAATAACGGTATTGAAATACTTATTTTCGTAGCTTATGGGGTTGAGTAAAAATTGGTATTTTGGAGAAAGAGCGATTTATAAATTTGTGGAAGCCGTGGTATGCGAAAAAGCTGAGCAAAAAAAGAGGGCGCGAAACTACACATTTTAAAACTATCGTAGCCTCAAACTACATGCTCTAAAATTAAGCGCCCTAAAACGAGGATGAATTTAGTATTGATACTGCAAATCTATGCCCCAGCTCGCAGGCTCAGACCAAGCCACAGCATTACTGGTATAACCTGCTGGTTGAACGATTGTATCCACCGGAGTACCAGCGGCAATTACCTGCTGTTGGTATTTTTTGTGCGTTAAATTTTTACCCCACAGGCCGATGGTGGCGTGGTCGCCGCGCGGCAGATTCAGCATTAAATCCAAACGACCATCGAACAATCCATAGGGTGCTTGCGAGTCGAGTTCGCGTCCGGGTACGTCGCGACCAGCAGCAGGTGTTTGATAGGCGCGTGCCTGCCAACGGTAATCGAGATGGGCATTGATAGAGCCATTGACGAAGTGCAAAAAGGCATAGTCGGCGCCGACATTGACCGAGTGTTTGGGTGCATGCGGTAGCACGAATAGATTTTTAATATTGTCGCCGATCGCATATGGTGATAGTGGATTGGCGGCCGGATCAAAAATGGTCTGGGGAATTACATC
>DATIED010000124.1:0-6919 GCA_035455965.1 Spongiibacteraceae bacterium | reverse complement strand
CGCTGAATTTAACCGCTGCCGGATCGGTGAAATCGAAACTCCAATTGCTGGTTTTAACCAATTGAATAGCGGGCGCAGCCTTGTTGCTTACCGCGCCGGAGGCTGGATCTACGTAATAGGCATTGGTGGTGGTTTTTGCGCTTATCACAATGGCTGCGCGCGCGTCGGCTGCAGTGCCGGAAGTTGCCGTGCCATGAAAGTTGGTTTCTGCGAAAGCGGGCAGAGCGAGCGTAGCTAAAGCGGTTGCTATCGATGTTATATATTTCATATTTTGCACCTTTAGAAAATAAGTCGATTTATGGTTATGGTGGTCGTGTGGTGGTCGTGTGGTGGTCGTGTGGTGGTCGTATGGTAGTTGTATGCCAGTCGTAAGATTTTTGTAATTACTTGCGATCGAAAAATAGCGCCGGGCTGATGTTGAAGCGTTTGGACAGCGCGTCTATGTGTTCTTTACTTAATTGACGAGCGCCACTCAGCACCATGGATACCATACTTTTGCCGCCTATTTCCGCTTGAAAGTCGGTGGTATTAAGCTGGTGTTGATCCATTAGCGCCCGCAATACAGCGATGCCGTTATCGAGTTTGGCATAACGTGCATTGAACTCGGAGAACTCCTCGGCATTCTCTTCCCAGCGTTCGATAGAGGTTGAGAGGACGTCGATCAATGGGCGATATTCGTCGTAGCTCTCAATTAATTCATCCATCAGCGCCAGGGCTTGCGCGTAATCCTCAGCGTTGCGAATTTGACCGATAAAAGCCGCTTCGGCAAATAAAGATTTCGCGGTATCTTTAATCAAAGCAAAATTTGCACTATTCATTTGCTCGCCTCCTGGGCATATCGCTTACAGAGCTTGTCGTACTCCGCATGAGAAACGATATGTTTGACGTAGATGCGGTCGTCGTGGAATTCAATGAATGCAAACAACCGCAAATTGTTACCGCCAATATTTAGAATCCACCATTTGTCCTTGTATTTGAAGTTGTCCAGGCTGGGAAATACAGCGCGCAATTCATCGGGATTGCTAAACAGACCATTGCGCAGAGTCTTATAGACTGCATCGAGCGCTGCGGCATCATTGGGGAAAGCTTTGGCTGCATCGCTAAATGGTTTACGGGAGATCACATGCACTTCAGGCATCCTTGTTCACCATTTGTGAACTATAGCGGTATTGGTCGGAGTTCACAAGGGGTGAACTTTACTTTCGGGCTGGGGCCGGCTCTCAGGTTGTAGGAAGAGTCAGGGCTTTTAAATAGCCACATTTGATACGGAGGGGCGAACGACCATGACGCTTCAGCAACTCCTCGGCATCGATCTGCCGATCATTCAGGCGCCGATGGCCGGATTTCAGAACAGTGCGCTGGCTATTGCGGTATCCAACGCCGGTGGGCTCGGTTCGTTGCCCTGTGCACTGCTGAGCGCGGATGCATTGCGCAATGAGCTGACAACGATTCGCGCGCAGACGAATCAGCCGTTCAATATCAATTTCTTCTCGCATGTCATGCCTGAACCGGATGAGAGCGCGGCCAATGCCTGGCGCTTTTTATTGCGCGATTATTACGCGGAGTTCGGCATCGATCCGGCGACGCAAGCTGCCGGCGCGACGCGCATGCCTTTTGATTTTGCAATGGCGGAATTGATTGCCGAATTCAAACCGGCGGTGGTGAGTTTTCATTTCGGTTTGCCTGGCGCGGAACTGTTAACGCGGGTGCGTAATACCGGTGCGAAAATATTAGCGTCGGCCACCACGGTCGACGAGGCTATCTGGTTGGCGGAGCGCGGCGTCGATGCGGTGATCGCGCAGGGCTTCGAAGCGGGCGGGCATCGCGGCATGTTTCTGACCGAGAGTACCGATACGCAGGTCGGCCTGTTCGCATTGCTGCCGCAAATTTTGCGCGCCGTGCAGGTGCCGGTGATCGCCGCGGGCGGCATAGCCGATGCGCGCGGTGTGCGCGCGCTGCTGGATTTGGGCGCGGCCGGTGTACAGGTGGGCACCGCCTATATGCTCTGTCCCGAGGCGACCACCAGCGCAGTGCATCGCGCGGCGTTGCAAAGCGCTGGCGCGCATAACACCGCGCTCACTAATATTTTCTCGGGCAAGCCGGCGCGCGGCATCGTTAATCGTTTGATGAAAGAGTTGGGCCCGATGAATTCGAAGGTGCCAAAATTTCCATTTGCTGCGGCCGCATTGGCACCGTTGCGGGCGGCCGCCGAACGCAGCGGCAGTGGCGATTTTTCGCCGTTGTGGGCGGGCCAGAATGTTTCCGGCTGCAAGGCGATCCCCGCGGCAGTTCTGACGCGCGAATTGGCCGGTTTGTAACGAGCGGTTACTAAGCACCATCGCCGTGACACAAATGTGATAATCCGGCCATCGCGCTGTGATAGCCGTTCGGTACCTTATGTTATCGCTGCGGTCTATCTATATGCAGCAGCGCAATGACTTACGGAGATCGCTACATGATTATTGCTTTGGCAGCCTTTCTCGGCGGCGCACTGACGATTTTAAGTCCGTGCATCCTGCCGGTATTGCCATTTGTATTCGCCAGAACCGAGCGCTCCTTTGCCAGAAGTACGCTGCCGCTGCTTATCGGCATGGCGTTGACCTTCGCCGCAATCGCTACGCTCGCTGCCGTCGGCGGCGGTTGGGCGGTGCGCATCAATGCATACGGCCGTGTATTCGCGTTAATTTTATTGGCTGTGTTTGGGCTGGCTTTGTTATCGCGGCGCGTATCGGACTGGGTGGCAAAACCGTTTGTCGCACTCGGCAATCGTTTGTTGCAACGCAGCGGGGCGGGCAGCAACAGCAATGCGTTGCAGTCTTTCGTTATAGGTATCGCCACCGGCTTTTTATGGGCGCCGTGCGCGGGGCCGATCTTAGGTTTGATATTAACCGGCGCGGCGATTTCCGGCCCCAATGCGCAAACTTCCTTGCTATTACTCGCTTATGCGCTCGGCGCAATGACATCGTTGACGATAGCGACGCGCGCCGGCAATCGATTATTTGCGGCATTGAAAAAAACGTTCAATCCCGGCGAGTGGGTACGCCGCGGTCTGGGGCTTGCCGTATTGAGCGCAGTAGTCGCGATCGCTTTCGGTTTGGATACCGGCTTATTGGCGCGCTGGTCGCTGTCCGGTACCAATCGCATTGAACAGTCGGTGCTGGCGGCACTGCATCCGCAGGTAACTGTACCGGACGGTGAAGCAACCGGCAGCGCAATGACCGGCGCGATGACGAGTGTGGACAACAGCTCCGCGCATAATTCCAGCGTCGACACCGCCCCGGGCACCGATATCAACACCGATGTAGCAACCGAAGCAGCGAGCGCAACGCTGGCCAGCAAAGTTGCCGCGCCCGACTCTTACGCCAAGAGTCAGTTGAACGCATTGAGCGGCGCTGTGGCGTGGCTCAACTCACCGCCGCTGACGGTGGAAAGTTTGCGCGGCAAAGTGGTGCTGATCGATTTCTGGACGTATTCGTGTATCAACTGCCTGCGTAGCCTGCCGTATGTGAAGGCGTGGGCCGAGCGTTATAAAGAGCACGGCCTGGTGGTGATCGGCGTGCATGCGCCTGAGTTTGCCTTCGAGAAAAACGCAGATAATGTGCGGCGCGCGGTGCAGGATTTGGGCGTCACCTATCCGGTCGCACTCGATAACAAATTTACGATTTGGCGTGCCTTTAATAATCAGTATTGGCCCGCACATTATTTTATCGATGGCAGCGGCCGTATTCGCGGCCATCATTTTGGCGAAGGGAATTATGCAGAGTCGGAGCAATTGATTCGCCAGTTGCTGAAAGAAGCGAGCGCCGCCAATCTGCCGTTGATGACCGATACGGCAATGCCGGCGAAGGGTGTATCGGCAGCTTCGGACGACAGCCAGGTCGACTCGCCGGAAACGTATATCGGTTATGAACGCGCCGAAAATTTCAGCGCCGCAGCGCCAATGTTGCGCGATCAGTCCGCATTGTATGTGGCGCCGGCTTCGCTGCGCCTGAATCACTGGTCGCTGGACGGCAATTGGTTGGTAGGCAAAGAGAAGGCGGTCCTGCAAGCGTCGCCTGGAGCCATGGAGTCGTCTGGAAAAATTATCTATCGATTCCATGCGCGCGACGTACATCTGGTGCTGGGGCCGTCGGATAGCGGCAAACCGGTTCGCTTTCGCGTGACTATCGACGGCGCCGCGCCGGCGCAGGATCGGGGCACCGATGTCGACGAACAGGGGCAGGGTGTTATTCGCGAGCAGCGGCTGTATCAATTGATTCGACAAAATGGCGAGGTGCGCGATCGCACGTTCACCATCGAATTTTTAGATGCCGGCGCGCAGGCCTATGCGTTTACTTTTGGTTGATAGGTGGAGATTGCGATGAACAGAGAATCTAAACGACCTGACGCTGCCAACAATGTATCGCGTCGCCGCTTTATCGGCGGCAGCTTGTTTATGGGCGCCGGCCTGTTGTTGACTAATGGATTGCTGACTAATGGATTGTTGGCTAGCCGGACGCTCGCCGCAGCGCCTGCCGAATCCAAGCAAAGCGCTACGGTGACGATTGAAAACTTCTCCAGCGCTGGCAAGAGCGAAGGTATTGTCGAAGTGGCGCGTATCGTTAAAAGCGATGCGGAATGGCGCGCGCAATTATCGGCTGTGGCTTACGATGTAACTCGTCGGGAAGGCACCGAGCGACCTAATTCCGGCGCGTACGTTAATAATCACGCGGCGGGTTTGTATCGTTGCATTTGCTGCGACACGGCGTTGTTCAACGCCAATACCAAATTTGAATCCGGCACCGGCTGGCCCAGCTTTTGGCAGCCGATCTCCAAAGCCAATGTCGTTGAAATTCAGGATTCCAGTTTAGGCATGCGCCGCGTCGCTGTCGCCTGCAAGCGCTGCGACGCGCATCTTGGCCATGTTTTTGACGATGGTCCACGGCCGACAGGGTTGCGTTATTGCATGAACTCGGTGGCGTTGCATTTTGTGGCGCTGGCTTAACGTTAATTAATTTATCTGGAGTTTGCCATGTCGCTGTTACATGTTGCCCACCGGTTGAAAATAGTCGCACGTCTTAAACCGGCCCTGGTCGTGCTGTCGCTGCTCGGTATCGGTTTTGGATTGTTGCCGACATTGCACGCCGCGGAGTCGGCCGTAGTTCTTCCAGCGGCGCTGGTCGATAATCCAAAAGCGCCCGGTGAGTTGCAAACGGCGGTTTTGGCCGGTGGTTGTTTCTGGGGCGTGCAGGGCGTATTCGAGCACGTAAAAGGCGTGCATAAAGTGCTCGCCGGTTATGCGGGTGGTACCAAGGCGAGCGCCACTTACGAAACCGTCAGCAGCGGTGGCACCGGGCACGCCGAAGCGGTGCAGATCAGCTTTGATCCGCAGGCCATTTCCTACGGCGAAATTCTACGCATTTATTTTTCGGTGGCACACGATCCTACGCAGCTGAATCGGCAGGGGCCGGATACCGGCACGCAATATCGTTCAGCGATTTTTTATACGGACGATGCGCAGAAAAATATTGCCCAGGCTTATGTTGCGCAGTTAGATAAAACTAAGCTGTTGCAAGGATCGATCGTTACGCGCATCGATCCGCTCAAAGGATTTTACGCCGCCGAAGATTACCACCAGGATTTTCTGATTAAAAATCCCCGTCATCCCTACATTGTTTTTAACGATCTGCCGAAGATTAAGAATCTTAATCAGGTCTATCCAGATTACTATCGAGCCCAGCCTGTCACCGTCGATGCGGCCCATTAAACAGCGCGGCGAAAACATTGCGCAGCACGGCGAAAATAAAGCCCCCGGCTATTTTTTCTGCCTTAATTATTTTCGCGATCGAGTACCGCCTGCACGCCGTCGAGCAGCGCATGAAAGTTGAATGAAACATCCTGGATGATGCCGTTGATATAAAAGGTCGGCGTATTGCGCACGCCGCTGCGCACGCCATCGGCAATATTTTCGCGCACGCGCTGCAGATAAATTTCGTCGCCGAGCTCCGCGTCGAAGCGCACCATATCCAATTGCAGGCGCTCGGCATAGCTACGTAAGTTCTGCAGTGTTAGATGGCTTTGATTGGCGAATAGCAAATCGTGCATCTCCCAGAATTTACCCTGCGCGCCGGCGCATTCGGCGGCCTGCGCTGCCAGCAGTGCGTGCGGATGACTTTCCTCCAGCGGGAAGTGACGAAACACCGCGCCCACGCGACCGGCAAAGCGCTCGAGCAGCAGGTTCACAACCGGCGCAGCCTGTCTGCAGTTGGGACATTCGAAATCGCCGTATTCGACGACGATAACCGGTGCGTGCACGGAGCCGTGAATATGATCGATCGGTCCAACGGGAACGGTCAAAGTAAATGGGCGCAGTTGATTCATTCGACTATTCTCGCAGTAATAGCTTGCAGCGATAGAGAGAAGGGTGGCGTGGCGCGCATTAAAACCCGACCCCGCAAGCAGCTTGGCTCAGCGTAATACCGGTGCACGCTGCACGCCAGTGGAATAAATGTACCACGCCCATTGCGTGCCGATGCAAGTGGCAACTCGTAACTCGCGGCTGAGTGGCTGCAGAGCTTGACCGGGAAGTGCACTAAGGTAACGATGCGCAATGACAATTTGCGGAGAGGCAGCGGTGAGCGAAGATATTCTACATTTGGGCTTGATCGACGATGAGTTTATTGCACTCGATGAAGCGGCACTGGCGCTGGCTGCGCCGGACCATCCAGGCATCGATTTGGCGCCGTACCGCGCGCTGCTCGCCGATATGGCCGAGCAGTTAACTTTGCATCGCGAGGCGGCGCCCCGTAGTAGCTACGAAAGTGCTTACGATCAGGCAGTGTTGTTAGCGGCAGTTATCGCCGGCCAATACGATTTCCGCGGCGCCGTGGAAAACTACGACGACCCCGCGAATGCCGATCTGATCGCGGTGCTCGATCGT